>NZ_JBNCAB010000010.1:0-118461 GCF_049805555.1 Burkholderia sp. DN3021
GGCCGCCGCCGCGCCCGCGCGCACCGCGGCGTCGACCGCGTTCGCGTCGAGGTCGAACACCGTCAGCGCGTGGCCGGCCTTGAGCAGGTTGGCGGCCATGGGGCCGCCCATGTTGCCGAGCCCGATGAATGCGATTTCCATGTGCGAGTCCCTCAATCAGCGCAGCGCGATCGTCGTGTTCACGCCGCCGGCCGTCGCATCGTCGTCGAACCAACGCGCGGTGACCGTCTTCGTCTGCGTGTAGAACTGCACGACCTGCTTGCCGTACGGGCCGAGATCGCCGAGCTTCGAGCCGCGCGAGCCCGTGAAGCTGAAGTAGGGCACCGGCACCGGAATCGGGATGTTGATGCCGACCTGGCCGACGTCGATCTCGCTCTGGAACTTGCGCGCGGCCGCGCCGCTCTGCGTGAACAGCCCGACGCCGTTGCCCATCGGGTTGCGGTTGACGAGCGCGATCGCTTCGTCGAGCGTGTCCGCTTCGAGCACGACCACCACCGGCCCGAAGATTTCTTCCGTATAGATCGACATGTCGGTCGTCACGCCCGAGAAGATCGTCGGGCCGACGAAGTTGCCGCGCTCGTAGCCGGGCACCGTCACGTTGCGGCCGTCGAGTTCGAGCCTCGCGCCGGCCTTCACGCCTTCGTCGATCAGCGCGGTGACGCGCGCATGCGCGGCCTTCGACACGACCGGCCCGACATCGGTGCCCGGCTCGTGACCGGCGTTGATCTTCAGCGCCTTCGCCTTCTCGACGAGCTCGGGCAGCCAGTCGCGCGCCTGGCCGACGAGCACGACGACCGACGTCGCCATGCAGCGCTGGCCGGCCGCGCCGAAGCCCGCGCCGACGAGCGCGTTGATCGTCTGCTCGCGGTGCGCGTCGGGCAGCACCACCGCGTGGTTCTTCGCGCCCATCATCGACTGCACGCGCTTGCCGTGCTGGCTGCCGAGGTTGTACACGTGCGTGCCGACGCGCGTCGAGCCGACGAACGAGATCGCCTTGATGTCCGGGTGCGTGCACAGGCGGTCGACCACCGTCTTGCCGCCGTGCACGACGTTCAGTACACCTTTGGGCACGCCGGCCTCGATCGCGAGTTCGACGAGCTGCATCGTCGACAGCGGGTCCTGCTCCGACGGTTTCAGCACGAACGTGTTGCCGCACACGATCGCCATCGGGAACATCCACAGCGGAATCATCCCGGGAAAGTTGAACGGCGTGATGCCCGCGCACACGCCGATCGGCTGGCGCAGCGTGTAGGTATCGACGCCGCCCGCGACGTTCTCCGCGAATTCGCCTTGCTGCAGCGTGCCGATCGAGCACGCGTGCTCGACCACTTCGAGGCCGCGGAAGATGTCGCCCTGCGCGTCGGGCAGCGTCTTGCCTTGCTCGGCCGTCAGCGTGTGCGCGATCCGTTCGAGATTGCGGCGCACGAGATCCTGGAACTTCAGCATGATGCGCAGCCGGGCGCCGATCGGCGTCGTCTTCCACGTCTGGAATGCGCGCTGCGCGGACGCGATCGCGGCGTCGATCTCGTCGAGCGTCGCATACGGCACGCGGCCGATCGTTTCCTGCGTCGCGGGGTTGACGATGTCGCCCCATTCGGTGCTTTGCGATTCGACGAACGCGCCGTCGATCAGCAGCTTGGCGGTGGGCAGGGCGAGGGTGGTCTGGGGAACTGCGGCGTTCATGGAACTCTCCGGGAAGGAAGCGGTGTTGCGATGAAAAGGTGGGCCTGCGTCCGCCGCACGGGCACGTGCACGCACGACGGACAGCAGGACAAAACTGAAGTCGATTGGATCTCGATCGGCGTGCTCAGGGGCGCGGCGGCCGCATCAGTGCGGTACACACGAGCGCGAACCCGCCGAAGCCGACCAGGTACGCGATCACGTAATGCGGCTGGCCGCCGCCGGCCTTCAGCAGCGACGTCGCGATCATCGGCGCGAAGCCGCCGCCGATCACGCCGGCGAGCTGCACCGACAGCGAGAGGCCGCTGTAGCGGATTTCCGCCGGGAACTGCTGCGCGAACAGCAGCGATTCCGGCGCATAGAGGACCGGGAACACGACGCCGAGGCCGAGCACGATCGCCCACCATGCGTATGAGGTCTGCTGCGTGCCGAGCATCATGAAGAACGGTGCGGCGAACGCGCACATCAGCACGAGGCCGATCGCGAACATCCGGCGCTGGCCGATGCGGTCGCTCAGGTGGCCGCACAGCGGCATCGTGACGAGCGACAGCACCGCGCCGGCCGTGATCGCGTGCAGCATCTCGGCCTTCGGCAGATGAAGCTGCTGGGTCGCGTACGCGAGCGCGAACGTGACGACCATGTAGAACCACGTGTTCTCGGCGGCGCGCGCGCCGACGATCGTCAGCACCTCGCGCGGATGGCGGCGCAGCGCGGCCGTCACCGGCGACTTCTCGGCCTTGCCCTGGCGCTGCATCCTCTCGAAGTCGGGCGACTCGGGCACCTTCGCGCGGATGAACCAGCCGAGGCCGACGAGCGCGATGCTCGCGAGGAACGGCACGCGCCAGCCCCACGACAGCATGTCGGCTTCCGGCAGCGCGGCCACTGCGGCCATCGCGAGCGACGACAGGATCAGGCCGAGCCCGACACCCGTCTGCGGCAGGCTGCCGAACAGCCCCTTGCGGCCCTTCGGCGCGTGTTCGACGGCCATCAGCACCGCGCCGCCCCATTCGCCGCCGACGGCCATCCCCTGCAGGAAGCGCATCGCGATCAGCAGCGCGGCCGCCCAGTAGCCGATGCTGTCGTACGACGGGATCAGCCCGATGATCATGCTCGGCACGCCCATCAGCAGCAGCGTGATCATCAGCATCGACTTGCGGCCGATCCGGTCGCCGAAGTGGCCGAACACGATGCCGCCCATCGGCCGGCCGATGAAGCCGACCGCGAACGTGCCGAACGCGGCGAGCGTGCCGACGACGGGGTCCAGCGACGGGAAGAAGATGCGGTTGAACACGAGCGCGGCGGCCGTGCCGTAGAGGAAGAAGTCGTACCACTCGATCGTCGTGCCGGCCATGCTGGCCCAGCCGGCCAGCAGGTAGTGCTTCGCGGTGCGGGCGGGAGCCGGCGTCGCGACTGTCGCATGCTCATCGAGGGTGGATCGGGTCTGCATGGTGTCTCCGTGGTGGGTGCCGCGGCTCGTGGTCCGCAGGTCACGGTCGAGTATAGTTATGCGCAGATTCATGATGTACCGACAAAGAAACCGGTTGGATGTGCATTTCTGCATATCGACGGCCGGCCCGGAGACTCCAGCCCTTTTTTCCACGCCGATGCGACATGCCACCGAGCCGGTTTCCGGCAACCTGAACTGGGACGACCTGCGCTTCTTCCTCGAAGTCGCGCGCACGCAGCGCGCGAGCGGCGCCGCGAAGCGGCTCGGGGTCGACTACACGACCGTCGCGCGGCGCGTTCGCGCGCTCGAGGCCGCGATGGGCACGCTGCTGTTCGACAAGTCGCGCTCCGGCGGCTTCACGCTGACGGCCGAAGGGCAGCGGCTCGTCGCGTATGCGGACGCGATGGAGACGACCGTGCAGTCCGCATGCGACCAGGTCGCGAACACCGGCGAGGCGCTGTCGGGCCACGTGCGGATCGGGTCGACCGAAGGGTTCGGCTGCTTTTTCCTGGCGCCGCAGCTCGCGCAGTTTCGCGCCGCGCATCCGCATGTGACGGTCGACCTGCTGCCGGTTCCGCATTTCGTCAACCTGCCGAAGCGCGAGGCCGACCTGGCGATCACGCTCGAGCGGCCCGAGCGCGGGCCTTACGTGTTCACGAAGCTGTGCGACTACCAGTTGCGGCTCTACGCGACGCGCGACTATCTCGCGAACCATGCACCGATCGCGTGCACCGACGATCTCGCGCGGCACGCGTTCATCAGCTATGTCGACGATCTCGCGTTCAGCAGCGAGCTGCTGTACCTGGACCGCGCCGTGCCGGGCGCGACGGCCGGGCTGCGCACGACGAGCGTGATCGCGCAATATTTCGCGGCGCTGCAGGGCGGCGGGCTCGCGATCCTGCCGTGCTTCATGGCGGCCACGCAGCCGGCGCTGGTGCCGGTGCTGCCGGACGACGTGGTCGTCACGCGGTGCTTCTGGCTGACCTGCCGCGAGGATCTGCGCAAGCTGCGCCGCGTGACCGCGCTGTGGGATTACCTGCGCGCGGCGGCGGAGGCGAACCGGGAATTGCTGATGGGGGCGTCGGGGACGTTGAAATTCGTCGGCGAGCCGGATTAGCCGGTGACGGAAGCGACGGCGATTCGCGCGGCGCTCGCGGCGAAGGGGCGAACCGCGCAGCCGGCATTCAACCCGGGCAACCGAGCCGATCCGCGAGTTCGTTCAGGTCCTTGACGTCGAAGTCCCATGCTTCGTCGGCTTCCAGGTCGGTCGTCTGGCCGGGCCCGTGTTCGGTCGGGCGCAGCACGAACGCGGTCGACAGCCCCTGCCGGCGCGCGGCGGCGAGATCGCCGTTGTGCGCCGCGACCAGGCACAGCTCGGCCGGCGCGACGCCGAGAATCTCGACCGTGTCGCTGTACACCTGCGGCGACGGCTTGTACGCGCGGACGACTTCCGCGCCGAGGATCGCGTCCCACGGCAGCCCCGCGCGTTTCGCGACGTCGACCATCAGCCGGATGTTGCCGTTCGACAGCGGCGCGATGATGAAGCGCCGCTTCAGCCGGTGCAGCGCGGCGACGGCGTCGGGCCACGGGTCGAGGCTGTGCCATGCGAGGTTGAGCGCGTCGATGTCGGCGTCGGGCACGTCGACGATCCCGTAGCGGTCGAGCGTGCGCACGAGGTTCTCGCGATGCAGCACGTCGAGCCGCACGTAGCGGCGGCGCCCGCTGCGGACTTCTTCCATCGACGGCGAATATTCGGCGCGCCACGCATCGGCGAACTCGAACGGATCGAGCGCCGGCGCGTGGCGTTCCAGAAAGGCGGCGGCGCCGCGTGCGACGCCGCTTCTCCAGTCGACGATCGTTCCGAAGACATCGAAAACGAGCGCCTTGATTTCGGCAGGGTTCGTCATGGTGATCCAGTGAAGGTCGTTCGATGAGGACACACATCGCCGTGCCGCCGGAATGCGCGACGCCGGTTCGATCGACATTGAATCACGGATACGAAAACGCGGCTTGGCGGGGCCGCGATGGCTTCCGGGGGCTGCTGGAACGGGGGCAAGGGCGCGGCCGCCGGCCGGAAAACACCGGCGGCCGCGCGCGCCGGGCCGGTCAGCTCCTGTCGTACGAGAACTGGATGCCGGCCGTGCCGCCGGTTTCGATGAACAGGTTCACGAACGCCGGCGCGGTGGCGCTGCGCGCCCAGTCGCGCTGCAGCTCGCAGAACAGTTGCGCGACGCTGATCATCCGGCCGCCGGCCTGCTCGATGCGGCGCAGCGCGGCTTCGTGCGCAGCGACCGACGTGCCGCCGACCGCGTCGACGACCACGTACACCTCGTAGCCGGCCTTCAGCGCGTCGAGCGCCGGGAACGTCAGGCACGCTTCGGTCCACAGCGCGGTCATGATCAGCTTCTTGCGGCCGGTCGCCTCGACGGCCTTGCGGAATTCGACGTCTTCCCACGAGTTGATGCTCGTGCGGTCGTAGGTCGGATAACCCTCGAGCGCCGCGCGCAGTGGCGGGATCGGCGGCTTGTTCAGGCCGGTCTTCACGTTGACGGTCGAGTGGACGATCGGCAGGTCGTACGCGACGGCCGCCTTCGACGCGCCGACGATGTTGTTGATCAGCAGCTGGCGATCCATCGACGCGATGGAGTTCACCTGGACCGGCTGGTAGTCGATGACGATGAACGCCGCATTCTGCGGGGTGAGCAGGTGGTCATTCGCGGGGTCGCGAATCGGTTCGCTTGCCATGGTTGCCTCCAGAGACAGTGCAGGAAGTGAGGGGGAGCTCCGAGCTTGGTGAATCGTCGGTGGCCGAGGCAGCCGACCGGAAAAAATCCCGGCCGCCGCGACAACGTCGATCCAAGTCGAAACAGGATGCTATTCATGCAACAACCGGCGTTCCAGTCCCTTAAAATGCCGTCAGTGTTCTATGAGTGGAACAATCATGGATGACCTGAACGACCTCTACTATTTCGTGAAGGTGGTCGAGCATGGCGGGTTCACGCAGGCCGGGCGCGCGCTGGATGTTCCGAAATCGACGCTGAGCCGGCGTATCGCGGCGCTGGAGGCGAAGTACGACGTGCGGCTGCTGCAACGCACGACGCGTCATTTCACGGTGACGGAAACCGGGCGCGAATTCTACGAGCGCTGCCTCGCCGTGCTGGTCGAGGCCGACGCCGCGCGCGAGGTGATCGAGCGGCGGCACGCGGAGCCGCGCGGCATCGTCCGCGTGAGCTGCCCGACCGCGCTGCTCGAATATCGCGTGAGCGAACTGGTCGCGCGCTTCATGGTGCTCCATCCGCAGGTGCACGTGCATCTCGAGGCGACCAACCGCCGCGTCGACCTGCTGAGCGAAGGGTTCGACCTTGCGCTGCGCGTGCGCTTTCCGCCGCTGGAGGACAGCGATCTCGTGATGCGCATCCTCGGCGACAGCCCGCAGCGGCTGGTGGCCGCGCCGCAATGGTTGAACGGGCGCGACGCGCCGTCGGACCCGGCCGAGCTGGCCGGCGCAGCGAGCCTCGACTGGGGGCCGGCGCGGCATCACGTGTGGCAACTGGTCGGGCCGAACGGCGAGCACGCGCAGTTGCGCCATCATCCGCGCTTCATCACCGACGACATGCATGCGCTGCGCGACGCGGCGATTCACGGCGTCGGCATCGTGCAGTTGCCGTGCATGGTCGTCGAGGACGACCTGCGCAACGGCACGCTGGTCGACGTGCTGCCCGGCTGGGCGCCGAAGGGCGGCGTGATGCACGCGGTATTTCCGTCGCGGCGCGGGCTGCTGCCGCGCGTACGCCTGCTGATCGACTTCCTGGCCGAACACATCCGGAAGGATTGACGGGCGGCGCATCAACCGCGCGTAAGCCCTGATGCGCGCGGACGCGCGGGGTGTCACGGATTGGTGTTAAATACATTTCGGCGCGCGCTGGCTCGACGCGCAAACGGGGCTCACCGGGCATCGGCGTAAACCCGGAGCGAAAACGGCACGAAGGATCGAAAACGAATCGGGCGCATCAGACCCGATCGGACAGACGGCAGGATTCAACTTGAATACCGAACCGCAAAGTTCTCGTTACAGCCTCGGGCTCGCCGCGGAAGTGCTCGCGTCGGAGCAGAGCGTGCTGAGGCTGATCACGCGCAACACACCGCTGCCGGAACTGTTGATCGAAGTCTGCCGGCGCGCCGAGACTTTGCTCGGCGACGGCGCGTCGTGCACGATCCTGCTGCTCGATGCGGACGGCGTGCACGTGCGTGTCGGCGCGGCGCCGTCGTTGCCCGCGCAGTACAGCGCCGCGATCGACGGCGCGTCGATCGGGCCCGCCGCGGGCTCATGCGGCACGGCGATGTACGAACGCCGGATGATCGCCGTCGAGGACATCGAAACCGATCCGCTGTGGGCCGACTACCGCTCCGTCGCGTTGCCGCTGGGCCTGCGCGCGTGCTGGTCGGTGCCGTTCCTCGACGAGGCAGGTGCGGTGCTCGGCGCGTTCGCCGTCTATCACCGCACGCCGCGCCGGCCGAGCGACGAGGAAGCCGCACTGTTGCGCGATATCGGCAACAGCGTCGGCCTCGCGGTTCACCAGGACCGGATGGTGCGGCAGCTCGCGCGCAGCGAGGAACATCACCGGCTCGTCGTCAACAGCCTGAATGAAGGAATCCTCGTCGTGTCGCGCGACGGCGTCGTGATTGCGAGCAACCCGAGCGCGAACCGGATGATGCGCGTGAGGGGCGACCTCGTCGGCCGCCGGTTGTCGACGGTGATCCTGCGCAAGCTGCGCGAGGACGGCACGCCGATCGCGCCGGACGACTGGCCGAGCCGGCTCGCGCTCGTGACGGCCACGCCGCTGCTCGGCTACACGGTCGGCTTCGGCCTCGCGGACGGCGACGTCATCTGGGTGCGCGGCAACGCGGTGCCGATCGTGAAGCCGGGCGAGACGCAGGCCGACTCGGTGCTGGTGTCGTTCAACGACATCGGCCCGGTGCGCGAAGCGCAGCAGCAGTTGCGCTACATGGCGACGCGCGATGCGCTGACGGGCCTCTACAACCGCCGCTGGCTCGGCGACCGCATGCGCGAACTGTTCGGCGAGCGCGATGCGGCGGCCGGGCCCGCGCGCGTCGCGATCCTGTTCATCGATCTCGTCGGCTTCAAGAAGGTCAACGACACGGCCGGTCACGACGCGGGCGACGCGCTGCTGCGCAGCGTCGCGGCGCGGCTCGAGGCCTGCGCGGGCGGCCGGCACGCGCTCACGCGCGTCGGCGGCGACGAGTTCGTGATCCTCGTCGAGGACTGCGACGATCCCGACCGTCTCGCGGTGCTCGCGCGCGAGGTGATCGACGCGATCGCGAAGCCGTTCGCGATCGCGAACAACGAGTACTGGCTCGGCGTGTCGATCGGGATCAGCGTCGCGCCGCGCGACGGCGGCGACGCGGTCACGCTGATGCGCAATGCCGATTCGGCGATGTACGACGCGAAGCAGCACGGCCGCAACCACTTCACGTTCTTCACCGCGCAGCTCAACCTGCGGCTGCAGCGCCGCTTCGCGATCGAGCAGTCGCTGCGGCGCGCGCTCGCGTCGGACATGCTGCGCCTCGCGTATCAGCCCGTCGTCGATGCGCGCAGCGGCCGCACGGTCGGCGCCGAGGCGCTGCTGCGCTGGACGAGCCCCGAACTCGGGCCGATGTCGCCGGCGGAATTCATCCCGGTCGCCGAAGATACGGGGCTGATCGTCGCGATCGGCCAGTGGGTGCTCGAAACCGCGTGCCGGCAGATGGCCGAATGGCGCCGTACGATCGCGCCGGACCTGATGCTGGCCGTGAACCTGTCGCCGCGGCAGTTCCACGAAGGGCTCGTCGAATCGGTCGGCCGCTGTCTCGCGCAAACGCGGCTCGATCCGTCCGCGCTCGAGCTCGAGATCACGGAAGGACTGCTGATGAACGACACGGACACCGTGCTGCCGATGCTCGAAGCGCTCACGGACATGAACGTGCGGATCTCGGTCGATGATTTCGGCACAGGTTATTCGTCGCTCGCGTACCTGAAGCGCTTTCCGCTGCACAACCTGAAGGTCGACCGTTCGTTCGTGTCGGGCGTGCCCGATCATCACGATTCGGTCGCGATCACGCAGGCGGTGGTCGCGATGGCGCATTCGCTCGGGATGAAGGTCACGGCCGAAGGCGTCGAGACGCAGGCGCAATCGAGGTTCCTGCAGCAGATCGGCTGCGACATGCAGCAGGGCTACCTGTTCAGCCGCCCGCTCGAAGCGAACGACTACGCGCGCCGGCTCGGCGCCGCGTGAGCGCGGAGTGCGGAGTGCGGGCTCAGTCGTTGCGCGGCGCGCCGAAACCGCCGGCGCCTGGCGGCGGTGCCGACGCATCGATCTCGACGCGGTTCTTGCCTTCGTGCTTCGCACGGTACAGCGCGCGGTCGGCGGCCTCGATCAGCACGGTCGTCGGCAGGCCGGGCGCCGGCACGATGCTCGCGCCGCCGATGCTGATCGTCACGGTGTTGCCCGTCGACGAATGCGCGTGCCGCAGCCGCAGCGCCTCGACCGCGAGACGGATCTTCTCGCCGAGCAGCCGCGCGGCGCCCGGCGACGTGGCCGGCATCACGACCGCGAATTCCTCGCCGCCGAAGCGCGCGGCGAGATCGCCCGACTGCCCGAGACAGCGCTCGATGGTCGACGCGATCTGCTTGAGCACGCTGTCGCCCGACACGTGCCCGTACGTGTCGTTGTACAGCTTGAAATTGTCGACGTCGATCATCAGCAGCGACAGCTCGCTGCGCTCGCGCGTGCCGCGCCGCCATTCGGCGGCCAGGTATTCGTCGAGATAGCGGCGATTGGACAGCCCGGTCAGCCCGTCCGAGTGCGTGAGGCGCCGCAGTTCGAGATTGGCCTCGAGCAGCTGCTGCTGCGATTGCCGCAGCGCGCGATAGGCCTCGTCGCGCTGCAGCAGGTTCATGTACGAGCGCGAGTGGTAGCGGATGCGCGCGACGAGCTCGATGCGATCGGGCAGCTTCACGAGGTAGTCGTTCGCGCCGGCCGCGAACGCGGCGCTCTTGATCACGGGCTCTTCCTGCGTCGACAGCACGATGATCGGCACGTCGCGCGTCGCCGGATTCGCGCGGTACGTCTTCACGAGGATCAGCCCGTCGGTGCCGGGCATCACGAGGTCCTGCAGGATCACGGTCGGCCGCGTCTCGATCGCGGTGGCCATCGCGTCGTCCGAGCGCGGGCAGTAGTGGAAGTCGATGCCTTCCTCGTCGACGAGCGCGCGTCGCACGGCTTCCGCGACGATCGTTTGATCGTCGACCAGCAGCACCATTGCCGGCACGTCGACGGGCGGCGTATGCGGGCCGCCCGGCGGGCGAGTCAGGTCGCTAGTCATGATCGAGGCGGGTTGTTGCAAGGGCAGGCATGGGTGTTGCGCGTGTTCATCGTCGGGATCAGATTCGCGCGAGCGCCGCCAGCTCGCCCGCGATGCGGCCGAGCGGCAGGATCGCGCGCGCCGCGCCGAGCGTCGCGGCCGCCTTCGGCATGCCGTACACGGCACTCGTCGCCTCGTCCTGCGCGATCGTATGGCAGCCCTTCATCCGCAGCGCCTTCAGGCCGATCGCGCCGTCGCGCCCCATCCCGGTGAGCAGCACGCCGATCGCGCGGCCGGGCCAGTGCTCGGTCAGGCTGTTGAAGAACACGTCGACCGACGGCCGATACGGCGTGGCGGCCGGCTCTCGCGTGTATTCGAGCGTGCCGGCGCGCGTGATCCGCAGGTGATCGTCGGTCGCGGCGAGCAGCGCGACGCCAGGCTGCGGGCGGTCGCCTTCGCGTGCGACGCGCACGGCGAGCGGCGTCTGGCCGTCGAGCCATTGCGCCATGCCTTCGGCGAATGCGCGGTCGACGTGCTGCACGATCACGATCGGCGCGCTGAAATCGGCCGGCAGGGCGCCGAGGATCGACGCGAGCGCGCCGGGGCCGCCTGCCGATGCGCCGATCGCGACCAGCGGGCCGCCGCCGGCGCGGGTGGCCGCGCCGGCAATGCGCGTGCCGCCGGGCGCATCGAGCAGGCGGCCGATCTGGTCGATCTTCGCAAGCAGCAACCTGGTCGTATCGCCGGCCGCGCCATCGCCGAGCCGCGGCGTGTCGACCGCGTCGAGCGCACCGGCGCCCATCGCTTCGTACACGCGCCACGCGTTCGCGCCGATGCAGCTCGTCACGATCAGGATTGCGCACGGTCGTTCGGATCGCATGATCCGCCGCGTCGCTTCGATCCCGTCGAATTTCGGCATGATCAGGTCCATCAGCACGACGTCGGGCGGCTGCGCGGCGCACAGTTCGACGGCCTGCGCGCCGTCGGTCGCGACCCACAGCACGCGGTGCTCGGGCCGACGCGCGATCGCGCGGCGCATCGCCTCGACGGCAAGCGGGAGGTCGTTGACGATGCCGATGTTCACAAGCGGAATTCTCCGGTCGGTTCGTAATGTTGGATATGGGCCGGGTTCATGGAAGGGGCTGCCTGTTCGGCGCCGCCGGGCGGCATCGGTGGCCGGCGGCGCGGTATTCTTTTTCGGTTGGCGACGCCCCGAATGCTGTCATGCGGCGCGGGCGGCGGCAATCGAAAAATTTGCGCATGGTGCTGTTCCAGTACGTTTCCTCTATGACGATGACGGTGCGGCGTTTCCGGCGGTAACGGAACCGGGGCGGCGCAGTCGTGCATGCCGGGGCCATGCGATCTCGGCACGGCAGGCCGCCGAAGGACGCATGTTACCGTGCCGGCTTCGACATGAAGAACGAGGAGAACCGGATGGCTGCGCCCGACACCACGCTCGTCAGCCGCGACCCATACGCGCCGGTCGTGATCGAACGCGATGGCCGGTTGCTGTACCGGATCGACATCGAGAGCGGGCACGCGTCGTTCTACCGCGAGTTTCCGGTCGAGCCCGACGCGGTGCGCGTGCTGCGCGACGACGCCGAGCGCTACTACTTCCTGTTCGCGGCGCTTCATCATCCGTACCAGTTGCGCGCGACGAACCTGTCCGACGCCGAGCGCGAACGCTACTTCAGCACGATCCTGTTTGCCGGCCGCGACGAGGTCGAAGCGTTCCTGGCGCAGCTCGATCGCGACAGCAACGGCGCCGTATCGAACCTGCTGAGGATCTTCACGCGGGCCGACCACGGGCAACTGCGCGCGGGCCGGTGGTTCGGCGCGGGCGCCGGCACGCCGGCCGCATAGCCGGTCGCAACCGCGCACCCGGCCGCGCACCGGATGCGCGGCCGCGCCGTCAATGGCTGCGCGCGTACCCCTGGATCAGCGCGCGCATCATCCCTTCGACCGTCGCGTCGAGCAGGTCGGATTCCTGCTCGGCCTCCTCGACGAGCGCGGCATAGGCGGTCGCGAGCGTCACGCGGTCGACTTCATTGCGCTGTTCCATCAGCGTGACCATCCCGTCCTTCGCCAGATGAGCGGAGAACGCGCGGCTGCCGATGGTCTGGAATACGTCAATCATGGCGGCTCTCCCGTACGTTGCAGATGCTTTCCAGTTTAGTCGGCGCACCGGGGCTCCGCCACGCGCGGCGGAGCGTGCCGGCTGCCGCCGGCCGCGCGAATGCGGGGAAGCGCATGCCGCAACGCGTGCGGCCGCGCCGCCCGACCGACGATCGATTCATCTGATGAAACGCCGCCGACATATGGCCTGTGCACGGTGTCCGCATGCTTCAACGTTTACCCGAACCGGCAAATCGTCGACTTTTTATCGATAAAGTCTCGTGTTAGATTTCGCGGTCAGAGCCCGGTCCAAACCGGGCAGGCGGCCGCTGCAAAGGCGCCGCGCGTCCAACACAAGGAGGAGCAATGCTGGTGCTGATTGGGGTGCCGATCGTCGTGATCGGTTTCGCGCTGCGCTTCAATGCGCTGCTGGTGGTCACGATCGCGGGGCTCGCGACGGGGCTGGCGGGCGGGCTGAATCTCGTCGACATCGTCAGCGCGTTCGGCAAGGCGTTCACCGAAAACCGCTACATGGGCCTCATCTGGCTGACGCTGCCGGTGATCGCGCTGCTCGAGCGCAACGGGCTCAAGGAGCAGGCGAAGCGGATGATCTCGCGCGTGCAGGCGGCGACCACGGGCCGCGTGCTGATGCTGTACTTCGTGCTGCGCCAGGCGACGGCCGCGCTCGGCCTCACGTCGCTCGGCGGCCATGCGCAGATGGTGCGGCCGCTGATCGCGCCGATGGCCGAGGCCGCCGCCGTCGACCGGCACGGCGAACTGCCCGAGTCGGTGCGCCAGCAGATCCGCGCGCACGCGTCGGGCGTCGACAACATCGCCGTGTTCTTCGGCGAGGACATCTTCATCGCGATCCAGTCGATCCTGCTGATCAAGGGCTTTCTCGAACAGAACGGGATCGTCGTCGAGCCGTTGCACCTGTCGGTATGGGCGATCCCGACCGCGATCGCCGCGCTGCTGATCCACTGCACGCGCCTCGCGCTGCTCGACCGCCGGCTCGCGCGCGGCTGCGGCTTGCTGGCGCAGGAGGGCGCGCGATGATCGGCCTCGAATCGCTGTACACGCTCGCCGGGCTGATGTTCGCCGCGTTCGCGTGCTTCAACCTGACGGACCGCACGAACCCGCGGCGCGTCGTCAATTTCGCGTTCTGGGCGATCTACGCGGTCACGTTCCTGTTCGGCGCGCTGCTGCCGCATTTCGTGACGGGCTGCCTCGCGATCGGGCTCGCGGTGATCGCCGGCTCGGGCAAGCTCGGGCGCGGCAAGTCGGACGAAGCCGGCGAAGCGGCGGCCGTGCGGCGCGAGTCGCTCGCGCAGCGTTTCGGCAACCGGCTGTTCCTGCCTGCGCTGCTGATTCCGGTGGTCACGCTGATCGGCACGTTCGCGCTGAAGCGCGTGCCGTTCGTCGACCCGAAGAGCGTGACGCTGATCTCGCTCGTGCTCGGCACGATCGTCGCGTTCGTCGTCGCGCTCGCGATGCTGCGCGATTCGCCCGTCCATGCGCTGAAGGAAGCGCGCCACACGATGGACGCGGTCGGCTGGGCCGCGATCCTGCCGCAGATGCTCGCGGCGCTCGGCGCGCTGTTCGCGCTCGCCGGTGTCGGCGGCGTGGTGTCGGGGCTCGTGAAGGACTGGGTGCCGATCGATTCGCCGTTCGCGGTCGTCGCGGCCTACACGGTCGGCATGGCGCTGTTCACGATGATCATGGGCAACGGCTTCGCCGCGTTCCCGGTGATGACGGCCGGCATCGGCCTGCCGCTGATCGTCCACCAGTTCCACGGCAACCCGGCGATCGTCGGCGCGATCGGGATGCTGAGCGGCTTCTGCGGTACGCTGATGACCCCGATGGCCGCGAACTTCAACGTCGTGCCGGCGGCGCTGCTCGAACTGAAGGACAAGAACGGCGTGATCAAGGCGCAATGGCCGACGGCCGTGCTGCTGCTGGCCGTGAACACGCTGCTGATGTATGCATTCGTATTCCGCTTCTGACTCGATGGACGAGATCCTCATGACCGATCGACTCACGCCCGAACTCGCGTCGAAATTCGCGTCGCTCGCGCTCGCGCACCTGACCCGCGAATATCCGAACAAGCTCACGCATTCGCTCGAAGGTCCGCACGACGTGCAGGGGCCGCGCGCGCTGCATCCGATCTTCTACGGCAGCTACGACTGGCACTCGTGCGTGCACGGCTACTGGCTCGTGCTGCGCGTGCTCGAACGCTATCCGGCGCTGCCGGAGGCCGAGCGCATCGTCGCGATCGTCGACGCGCACTTCACCGACGCGAATGTCGCCGGCGAGCGCGCGTATCTCGCGCTGCCGCACAACAGCGGCTTCGAGCGGCCGTACGGCTGGGCGTGGCTGCTCGCGCTGTCCGCGCAACTCGAGCGGCTCGCGCTGAAGGGCGTGCTGCCGCAGGCCGCGCGCTGGGCGAAGACGATGGCGCCGCTCACCGACCTGTTCGTGTCGCGCTTCGAGACCTTCCTGCCGAAAGCGACCTATCCGCTGCGCGTCGGCACGCACTTCAACACCGCGTTCGCGCTGGCGCTCACGCTCGACTTCGCGCGCGACACGCAGCGCGACGGGCTCGCGGCGCTGATCGTCGACACCGCGAAGCGCTGGCACCTGGACGACGTCGCATGCCAGGCGTGGGAGCCGTCGGGCGACGAATTCCTGTCGCCCGCGCTGATGGAAGCCGAGCTGATGCGGCGCGTGCTGCCGGCAGCCGAATTCGACGGCTGGTTCGCGCGCTTTTTGCCGGATCTCGCGCACGGCGAGCCGGCGACGCTGTTCGAGCCGGCGACGGTCAGCGACCGCAGCGACGGCAAGATCGCGCACCTCGACGGGCTGAACCTGAGCCGCGCGTGGTGCCAGCGTGCGCTTGCCGGCGCGCTGCGGGAAGGCGATGCGCGACGCGCGAAGCTGCTCGACGCGGCCGGCCGGCATCTCGCGAGCGCGCTCGCGCACGTGGCCGGCGATTACATGGGCGAGCACTGGCTCGCGACGTTCGCGTTGCTTGCGCTGGAAGCGTAGCGCGCGAGAGCGGAACCCCGCCGGCGGCAAGGTCATCGGCGCGCGGCTATACTCGCCGCTCGGTCCGCTTCGCGCCGCATTCATCTCGCGAAGCGGCCATCCGCCAGTTCGCCTCTTCGCCATGCACAAGCTCATTTCCTACATCGCCGCGATTCACGGGCTCGCAGGGCCCGTGTCGATCGTGTCGCATGCGACGTCGCACGACCGCTGGACCGACGACGATGTCGAGGTCGTGCGCGACGAAACCGAATACCGTTTCGACAACGGCGCGATCGTGCGCCGCTCGGTCGAGCAGGACCGCGCGCCGTCCGACCTGCTGTGCGCCGAATGCTGGATCGACTACGACGTGCTCCGCCATCCCGATGCACAGCCGATCAGCCCGTCGCGGCTGACGTTCGACAACGCATGTCGCGAGACCTTCTGGCTGCGCTACCACCTCGCGTGAACGTGCGAACGTGTGCGGCCGCATCATCCTGGCGGCGCGCGGGCAGGTTCGCGCGTATGTCTGCGCCGTCGGCATCGGCGTGCGTCCCGGAATGGTGTGCGCCAACAGAAATGAATTTGAATGATTTTGTGCTGAATCAATCGGTCAGGTCTTGTCACAACGAGGTTGCCTTTGCGTGGCATGCAACACCGCTTTCCATTGCCCAGCCGGCGCGCGGCGGCGACGACTCGATACACTTCCGTACCGGTTGGACGGGCCCCGGCAGCCAGGCCCGAGCAAGGAGGAGGCAGGACACGATGGAGATCCAACGCGCAGCGGTCGTCACGTACCGCGGCAATGCGATCGAGAACACGCACGTCGCCCATGTGGCGGTGGTGGATGCAAGCGGCAGGTTGCTGGCCCGGTTCGGCGATCCGTTCCGGATGACGCTGGCGCGCTCGGCGGCCAAGCCGGCCCAGGCGCTGTCGGTGATCGAGACGGGCGCGCCCGAGCGCTTCGGCTTCGACGATGCGGACATCGCGCTGATGTGCGCGTCGCACAGCAGCGAGGACCGGCACATCGAACGCACGCGGGCGATGCTCGCCAAGGTCGCCGCGCACGAATCGGATTTGCGGTGCGGTGGCCATCCGCCGTTGTCCGACGCGGTGTACCGGTCGTGGATCAAGCGCGACTACACGCCGACCGGCGTGTGCAGCAACTGTTCCGGCAAGCACGTCGGGATGCTGGCCGGCGCGCAGGCGATCGGCGCCGCGATGGCCGATTACCATCTGCCCGATCATCCGATGCAGGTGCGCGTGAAGCATGTCGTGGCCGATGCGTGCGGCTTGCGCGACGACGAAGTCGACTGGGCGATCGACGGGTGCAACCTGCCGACGCCGGCGTTTTCGCTGGATCGGCTGGCGCGACTTTACGCATCGCTGGCCGACGGAGCGGACACGGTGGAAGCGGGCGGCGGTGAGATCGGCGATCGCGTTCGCGCGCTGGCGCGCATTCATCGTGCGATGACGGCGCATCCGGAACTGGTCGCCGGTGACGGGCGCTATTGCACGGTGCTGATGAACGCGTTCGACGGGCAGGTGGTCGGCAAGCTCGGCGCCGATGCGTGCTACGGGCTCGGCGTGCGTGCATCGGAGAACACGCGGCGGCTCGGCGCCGACGGCGCGCTCGGGATCTCGGTGAAGATCGAGGACGGCAATCTCGACGTGCTCTACATGGTCGTCAGCGAGATTCTCGAGCGGCTGCAGATCGGTACGTCCGCGCAGCGCGCGCAACTGGCCGGCTTCCACCGGCCGCGGATGCTCAATACGCAGGGCGTCGAGATCGGGCACGCCACGTTTCCGTTCGAATTGCAGCTTGCCTGAGCGTCGTCCCTGCACCGATCACCGATGCCGCCGGCCCGCGAACCGGGCCGTGCGCATCGGCGCCCGCCCGCTGGCTGATCGACGCGAACGCGAACGCCAACGCGGGCGCTACGCGCGCGCGCCGCGAATCTTCGCCAGCTCGACGTCAGACAGTTCGCCGATCTGCGCGAGATGTTCCGCGAGAAAATCCTTCAGCACGCGCAGCTTCGCCGAGCTGCGCCGGTTCGCCAGATACGCGATGTAGATGAATTCGCCCGTCAGCCGGTTCTGCAGCCGGTAGCGCGGCAGCACGGCTTCGAGTTGCCCGCTCGCGAGCAGGTCGCGCACCAGCCAGATCTCGAACTCCGCGATGCCGAGCCCCGCGCAGGTCGCTTCGAGCAGCAGCTCCGAATGGTCGGTGACGAGATTGCCGGCCGGCAGCACGCTGTGCCGCGCGTCGCCGTGCACGAAATCCCAGCGCGGATCGCCTTCCGGGTGCACGTAGCGCAGGCAGTTGTGGTGCTTCAGGTCGTCCGGCGCCGACGGGCGCCCGTAGCGATCGAGATAGCCGGGCGCTGCGCACAGGATGCTGTCGTTGCGCGACAGCCGGTGGACGACCAGGTTGTCCAGGTAGTTCTCGCCCTCGTGAATGTCGAGATCGAAGCCGCCGGCCACCAGGTCGTTGTGGTTGTCGGTGAGCCGCACGTCGAGCTGGATCGTCGGGTAGCGCGCGAGAAACGGCGCGATCAGCGGCGCGAGGTGACGGCGCCCGAACGCGACCGGCGCGGTGAGCTTCAGCGGGCCGCTCGGCTGCGCATTCAGCTCGGCGACCACACGCAGCGTGTCGTCGAGATCGGCGATCAGCGTGATGGCGCGCTCCAGGTAGATGTGGCCGGCCTCGGTCAGCGTCACGCTGTGCGTCGAACGGTGCAGCAGCGCGACGCCGAGCGTTTCCTCGATCGCCGTCACCTTGCGCGCGACGGTCGACGTCGACACGTGCATCTCCTTCGCGACCGCCGAAAAACTCCCCGTTTCGACCACTCTCACGAACGCGCGCATCGCGCCGAGGTGATCGATGCCTGTCTCTCTCACGCCTTTTTTCATCCGATTCTCGCTGTTGCGTCCCACGCAAAACCGCTTTCGATAATACAGAGGCGAGCTTGTTTTTGCAAAGGCATAGAATGCGAACCCGTCGCGTCGGGAAGCGGCGCACGACGAGCGGCACGAGACACCCAGGAGGGGCACGATGGCAGAAAACGGCTTCCGCGTCGAAGCGGATCTTTTAGGCAAACGAAGCATTCCGGATGCGGCCTACTACGGCGTACACACGCTGCGCGCCAAAGAGAATTTCGACATTTCCGGCCGCAGTATCGCGACGCTGCCGTACCTCGTGATGGCGCTCGCGGCCGTGAAGGAAGCCGCGGCCGACGCCAACTGCGAGCTCGGGCTGCTGCCGAAGCCGTATCGCGATGCGATCGCCGCCGCATGCGTCGAGATCCGCGAAGGGCGCCTGCACGACCAGTTCGTCGTCGACGTCATCCAGGGCGGGGCCGGCACGTCGACCAACATGAACGCGAACGAGGTGATCTGCAACCGCGCGCTCGAAATCATGGGGCACGCGCGCGGGCAGTACGAATATCTGCATCCGAACGAGCACGTCAATCTCGCGCAGAGTACGAACGACGTGTACCCGACCGCGATCCGGGTCGCGACGTGCTTCGCGGTCGAGCACCTGCTCGACGCGATGGCGCGCCTGCGCGATGCGTTCGCGGAGCGGGCCGACGCGTTCGCGGGCCTGCTGAAGCTCGGCCGCACGCAGTTGCAGGACGCGGTGCCGATGACGCTCGGCCAGGAATTCTCGACGTACGCGGTGATGCTGACGGAAGACATTGCGCGCTTGCAGGAAGCCGGCTGGCTGATCCGCGAGATCAATCTGGGCGCGACCGCGATCGGCACGGGGATCACCGCGCATCCGCAGTATGCGGAGAAGGCGCTGGCGGCGCTGCGGCGCATCACCGGGCTCGACCTGAGCACCGCGCCGAACCTGATCGAGGCGACGCAGGATTGCGGCGCGTTCGTGCAGGTCTCGGGCGTGCTCAAGCGGATCGCCGTCAAGCTGTCGAAGATCTGCAACGACCTGCGGCTGCTGTCGAGCGGCCCGCGCGCGGGGTTCGGCGAGATCAACCTGCCGCCCGTGCAGGCCGGCTCGTCGATCATGCCCGGCAAGGTGAATCCGGTGATCCCGGAAGTCGTCAACCAGGTCGCGTTCGAGGTGTTCGGCAACGACCTGACCGTGACCTTCGCCGCCGAGGCCGGACAGCTTCAGCTCAACGCATTCGAGCCGGTGATCGCCAGCGCGCTGTTCCGCAGCTTCAGCCACCTGACGGCCGCATGCACGACGCTCGCGCAGCGGTGCGTGAGCGGGATCACCGCGAATCCCGAGCGGCTGCGCGAAACGATGGAGCGCTCGGTCGCGCTTGCAACCGCGCTGAACCCGTATATCGGCTACAAGCGCGCGACCGCCGTGGCCGCCGAGGCGCACGAGAGCGGCAAGTCGATCCGCGAGGTCGTGCTGGATCACCAGTTGATGACCGAAGCGCAACTGGACGACGCGCTGCAACCCGAAGCGCTGATCCGGCCGCGCGCGCTTTGACACCGGCCGCGCGGCGCCGGCGCGTGCCGCCGGCGGCCTGCGCGCGGCCGTTCAAAAAGCGCCCCGGAGCGGGGCGCGACACATCAATAAACGGAGACACAACATGAAACACACCAGCGAGCGGCCGGCCGATACGGCCGGCGGCGCGGATTCCCGTCATGCCGATCCCGACGCGATGTTCGCGTCGCACGAAGCCGGTTATGCGAAGCATTTGAAGCCGCGGCACGTGCAGATGATCGCGATGGGCGGTGCGATCGGCACCGGCCTCTTTCTCGGCGCGGGCGGGCGCCTGCAAAGCGCGGGGCCGGCACTGGCGCTCGTGTATCTCGTCTGCGGCGTGTTCGCGTTCCTGATCATGCGCGCGCTCGGCGAGCTCGTGATGCACCGGCCGACCAGCGGCAGCTTCGTGTCGTATGCGCGGGAGTTCATGGGCGAGCGCGCGTCGTTCGTCGCGGGCTGGATGTACTACCTGAACTGGGCGACGACCGGCATCGTCGACATCACCGCGGTCGCGATCTACATGAAGTACTGGGCCGTGTTCACGGACGTGCCGCAGTGGGTATTCGCGCTCGGCGCGCTCGGGATCGTGTCGGTGATGAACATGATCGGCGTGAAGGTGTTCGGCGAGATGGAGTTCTGGTTCTCGCTCGTCAAGGTGGGCACGCTCGCGGTGTTCCTCGCGGTCGGCGCCGTGTTCCTCGCGAGCGGCCATCCGGTCGCGGGGCAGATGACGGGGCTTCACCTCGTCGCGGATCACGGCGGGATCTTTCCGCACGGCATCCTGCCGGCCGTGCTGATCGTGCAGGGCGTCGTGTTCGCGTATGCGAGCATCGAGCTCGTCGGCGTCGCGGCGGGCGAGACCGCCGATGCGCGCAAGGTGCTGCCGAAGGCCATCAACGGCGTGATGTGGCGCATCGCGCTGTTCTACGTCGGTTCGGTCGTGCTGTTGACGCTGCTGCTGCCGTGGACCGCATACAGCGCGCACGAAAGCCCGTTCGTCACGTTCTTCGGCAAGCTCGGCGTGCCGTACGTCGGCACGGTGATGAACGTCGTGGTGCTGACCGCCGCGCTGTCGAGCCTGAATTCGGGCCTCTATTCGACGGGGCGCGTGCTGCGCTCGCTCGCGATGGGCGGGTCGGCGCCGCGCTTCGTGTCGCGGATGAACGCGCGCGGCGTGCCGTACGGCGGGATCCTGATCACGGTCGCGATCAATGCGATCGGCGTGCCGCTGAACTACATCGTGCCGGCCCAGGCGTTCGAGATCGTGCTGAACATGGCGTCGCTCGGGATCATCACGACGTGGGGTTTCATCGTGATGAGCCAGATCCTGTTCCGCCGCGCGGTCGAGCGCGGCGAGCTGAAGGCCGTGTCGTTCCGGATGCCCGGCGCGCCGTTCACTTCGTGGCTCACGCTCGCATTCCTCGTCGGCGTGCTGGTGCTGATGGCGTTCGACTACCCGGGCGGTACGTGGACCGTCGCGACGATTCCGGTTGTCGTGCTCGCATTGGTAATCGGCTGGAAGCTCGCGAAGCGCGGTGCCGAGCGTGAGCGGGCGGTTGCCGCACCCGCGGCCGTGCGCGTCGTCGCAGATCCTGCACAGAACGCGTGACGGTGCGCGCCGGGGGCAGGTCCGTTCGCGGGCCGGCTTTACCGGTGCGATCAGTTCAATCCGGTGCGTTCGCCGACCCATCGGCCGAAATCGGCGGCCATTTCCTGAGTCAGTTCGTGCCCGGCCGCATACAGCCGCGTGTCGTGTGCGACATCGAGCGCCGTGAGTTTTGCATCGGCGGTGTCGGCCCATGCGACGGGCAGCTTGTCGTCGAAGCGGCCGTGCACGATCAGCGCGTGCAACGGGCGAAGCGCATCGCGCGGCGCGATCAGCGGATCGATTTCCGGCAGGATGCGGCCGCACAGCACGGCGAACGCGGCGACGTCGGCCGGCGACGTGAGGCCGACGCTCGCGCTCATGATGCCGCCCTGGCTGAAGCCGGCGATCACGGCCGGCAGCGCGGAGCCTGCGCCGTCCTGCGCACGGAAGGCGCGCAGCAGCGTGATCAACTGGAGGCGGCTGGCGTCCGCGCGGGCCGCGTCGATTTCGGGGCCGTTCGGGCCGAAGCGCACCGGAAACCACGCGTGCTGGTCGGGCCCGAAGGTCAGCGGGCCGCGCACGAACGCGATCTCGATGCGCGGATCGATCACATCGGAAATGTTCAGCAGGTTGGTTTCGTTGCCGCCGACGCCATGCAGCAGCAACAGGTGGGCGGCGGGGCGGCCGGCAGCCGGGCGCAGCCGGTACTGGAGGCCCGAATCGGGATTGGTGGTCAGCGGCAGGGCGTCGGTCATCGCGTGGGTCCGGAAAGGGAACGATGCGACAGTCTAGAGCGTGCAGACTGGGAGGTGAATCGTCGGGTGGCGATTGATTGTTTCCTGGCGGGAACGAATCCGGCCGCGGTTCATGTCGGGGACGGATTGCCGATATCGCGACGCGCGACGCGCGGCGCGATGGCCGAAATACCCACCGACAACAGGCCGATCGGACGACTCGTCATCCTCACGCTTAGTTGATAAAATAGATACATTTTGTAGATACGTGGGGGCGTGAAGATGGATATTGCCAAGATCTTCAAGCATGGCGGATCGCAGGCCGTCCGGCTGCCGAAGGATTTCCGCTTCGAGACGACCGAGGTTCGGATTCGCCGCCACGGGGCGTCCGTCATTCTCGAGCCGGTGCCGCAAGACTGGGCATGGCTGACACCGCTGATCGGCCCGGTCGACGCCGACTTCGAGGCCGCTGCAACAACCCAGCCGGACGTTCAAGAGCGCCCGGGACTGGACGTGTTTGAATGAAGTTTCTGCTGGATACCAACGCGGTAATCGCCATTCTCAAAGGCGAGCCGGCCATGCTGGCCAGGCTGCGTGCGCATCGACCGGCGGACTTCGGAATTCCGGCGATCGTCGCGCATGAGCTCTATTACGGAGCTTACAAAAGTCAGCGAGTGGCAGCCAATCTGGCGCGCGTGGAGGGGCTTCAGTTCGAGGTCGTGTCGTTCGACGCGGAAGATGCTCAGCATGCCGGCGAAATTTGTGCGCATTTGACCGCGGCAGGAACACCGATCGGCCCATATGATGCATTGATCGCAGGGCAGGCGCGTGCGCGGCGGCTGGTGCTTGTCACGCATGACATGCGCGAATTCGAGCGAGTCCCGGAGCTGCAGATCGAGGATTGGCTCGCAGGCGCGCACGAAAACTGACCGCATTGCAGTCATGCAGCGACCGGAACGGATTCCTCCGCGCTGAATCCGGCTCGCTACCCGCATGCGATCCTGCCTGCGAGCGCGGCGCGTTCGTCTTACGGCGCCGCGCCGCGCCATGCGCCGTGCCTGAACGCGCGCGAACACGTGAAGGCATCGGGGCAGGCGGTCGGTTCCGAGCGCGTGATCGTGACGGCCGGCGCGGGCCCGCGCATCGCATCCTGTATTTTCCGCGTGACGGGGCGGCAATGAATCGACTCGCACGATAATGCGCAAACGTTTTACCGTTATTCAATAAAATCGATTGGGCGGAACGCGAATAAAACAATGAATATCCGTTACTCCGCCGATTCGGCAAACTCCGCAGCGTTGGTGGTCGGGTGTTAACGGCAAACCCGCAAAGAACTTTAGCTTTTTCCGGCCGTAATTAATCATTCCAATTTCCTCAATGATCGAATGATTAACGGTCATCGGACAGTCATACACCATCCCCGATAATTTGCCGCTCATATTCTTTCAATAGACCAATG
The DNA here is from genome assembly GCF_049805555.1 of Burkholderia sp. DN3021. Taxonomy (NCBI): domain Bacteria; kingdom Pseudomonadati; phylum Pseudomonadota; class Betaproteobacteria; order Burkholderiales; family Burkholderiaceae; genus Burkholderia; species Burkholderia sp. DN3021. The sequence goes on from NZ_JBNCAB010000010.1 coordinate 23,869, forward strand.
GGCGGTCGAAGCCGGATCGCTGCGGGGAGCTGTACTCATGACCATCCGTCATCGCATTACGCTGCTAGTCGTCCTGACGTTCTTCGCGCTGTCCGCGATCGGCATCTATGCCGTGTACCAGACGCGCAAGAGCGCGTCCGAGGTGCGCCAGGTTACCCAGGGCATCGTGCCGAGCGCGCTCGCGTCGGCCGATCTCGTCGCCGAGGTGAAGAACATCCAGATCGCGACGATGACGCTCGTCTACGCGCCCGACGAGAATACCGCCGCGCAGGCGCGCGACGAGCTGAAGGCGAAGCAGGCCGCGCTGCGCGCCGCGCTCGACGCGCAGGCGAAATCTGCGGTCGGCCGCGCGCAGGAAGGCCTCGTCGCGCAGGCGAAGGACAGCGCCGCAAACTATTTCGCGGCGATCGACGACACCGTCAAGATGAAGGCCGACGGCAAGGCCGAGATGGCGCAGGCCTACCTGTTCGCGAACGTCGCGCAGTATCGCGACGAACTCGAAAGCATCGTCGACACGCTGCGCGTCGAGAAGAACCGCCAGAAGGACGACGCGGTCAGCGCGCTGAACGGGATGCTCGCGACGACGGCAACCGCGATCGCGGGCGTCGCGGGCACGGTGATCGTGCTGCTGACCGCACTCGGCTTCGTGCTGTATCGCCAGATCACGCGTCCGCTGATCGGGATGCAGACGATGATGAGCGAGATCGCGACGAGCCAGGATTTCACGCGCCGCGTGCCGGTGGGCCGGATGGACGAGATCGGCCATTCGATCGTCGCGTTCAACGGGATGATCGAGAAGATCCAGGAGAACGCCGCGCAGCTCAAGCAGAAGACGGCGGACATCCAGGCGATGCTGCAGAACATGCAGCAGGGGATCCTGACCGTCGTCGAAGGCGGCGTCGTGCATGCGGAGTATTCGGCGTACCTCGAAACCATCTTCGAGACGAACGACATCGCCGGCCGCGACCTGATGGCGCTCGTGTTCGACGATTCGGCGATCGGCGCCGACGCGCGCTCGCAGGTCGATGCGGCCGTGCACGCGTGCCTCGGCGAAGACAGCATGAACTTCGAATTCAACGCGCACCTGCTCGTCAACGAAGTCGCGAAGCGGATGCCGGACGGCCGCGAGAAATGGCTCGACCTGAGCTGGTCTGCGATCACCGACGAGACCGATACGGTCGTGCGCCTGATGCTGTGCGTGCGCGACGTGACCGAGATTCGCGAGCTGACCGCGCAGGCCGGCGAGCAGCAGCGCCGCCTCGAGATGATCGGCGAGATCCTGTCGATCAGCCAGGACAAGTTCCATGACTTCGTGCACAGCGCGAAGGGCTTCCTTAGCGAGAACGAGCGGATGATCCGCCAGCACGAGCGCGCCGATCATTCGATCGTCGCGGCGCTGTTCCGCAACATGCATACGATCAAGGGCAATGCGCGCACGTACAGCCTGCAGCACCTGACGAACATCGTCCACGAAGCGGAGCAGGCATACGAATCGCTGCGCCGCGCGGACGGCGGCCCCGAGTGGAACCGCGATGCGCTGATGGACGACCTGGCCCGCGTGCGCGAGGCCGTCGAACGCTACGCGACGATCAACGCGGTCACGCTCGGCCGCAGCGGCGAACCGGCGCAGGGCGGCACCGACTACCTGATGGTCGAACGCGCGCACATCAGCGAAAGCCTGCGCGTACTCGACGGCGCCGATCCGGCGAACGCGGCCGACTGGCAGGCGGCACGCGATGCCGTGCGCCGCATGCTGAGCCAGCTCGGCACGCAGGGCATCGGCGACACGCTTGGCGGCGTGATCGAGTCGCTGCCGTCGCTCGCGGCCGAACTCGGCAAGCCGGCGCCCGTCGTGCATATCGACAGCCACGGCCATCGCGTGCGCAGCGAGATCGGCGCGACGCTGAAGAACGTGTTCATGCACCTGCTGCGCAACTCGATCGACCACGGGATCGAGTCGTCCGAAGAGCGGCGCGCGGCCGGCAAGGCGGCGTCCGGCACGATCGACATCGCGGTCGGCGTCGGCGGCGGCGAGTTGTGGTTCGTGTTGAGCGACGACGGCCGCGGCCTCGCGCTCGACCGGATTCGCGGCATCGCGCGCGAGCGCGAGTGGATCGATGCCGGCAACGAAGCGGCGCTCACCGACGAAGCGGTGGCCGAGCTGATCTTCCGGCCGGGCTTCTCGACCGCGCGCGCGGTAACCGAGGTGTCGGGGCGCGGCGTCGGCATGGACGCGGTGCGCAACTTCCTGAAGCGCGACGGCGGCGACATCGCGCTGCGCTTCACCGACGATCGCGTCGGCGCGCCGTATCGCGCGTTCGAGACGATCGTGTCGCTGCCCGCGCGCTTCGCGGCGGACGGTGCCGGTCACGGCGCCGCGCACGAGCGCATTGCAGACGTCGGCGCAGCGGAGTGATGGCGTGATCGTGCAGGCGTGGATGATCCCGATTGCCGCCGCGCTGGCGGGCGGCTTCGTCGTCGCGATGACGGCGGCGGTCGTGTTTCGCGTGATGCGCAAGCGGCTTGTCGCGGCGCTGGAACGCGACGCGCATGCGTTGCGCGGCGCGCTCGACGCGGCCGACGCGAAGGCGGCAGAAGCGGCGTCGGCACATGCCGAAGCCGCCGACGCATGGGCGCAGCGCGAGGCGCAGCTCGAGGATGCGCTGGCGCGCGAGGCGTCCGCGGCCGGTGCGCAGCGCGACGCGCTGCAGGCGCTGTCGGCGAACCGCGCCGCGCTCGCGCAGCATGCGATGAAGATCGCCGACGAAGCCGCGCGCCTGCGCGGGCTCGCCGGCACGTTCGAGCGCTGGCACGAGCAGATGATCTCGCTGACCACGCAGAACCAGGACATGCGCTCGAAGAACCAGGAGCTGTCGGCGATCGTCGCGCACGTGTCGATCGTGTCGCTGAACGCGTCGATCGAGGCGGCGCGCGCGGGCACGGCCGGCCGCGGCTTCTCGATTGTCGCGAGCGAGGTGCGCGGGCTGGCCGCGCGCTCGCAGGAGCTGTCGAACAGCTATCGCGACAGCCTGAACCGCAACGATCTCGTGACGGCCGCGACGTTCCAGGACATCCAGGCCGGCGGCAAGATGATCACGGCCGCGCTAGCGACCGTCGAGACGCTGGCCGGGCAACTGCACGCGCGGATCGAAGGAGCGGCGGCGTGATCAGCGCGCAGGCGAAAGCCGGCTTCGAGCGGATCTTCTTTGATGCGGCGCGCACGCGGCTCGCGTCCGGCGGCGCGTGCGACATCCGGCCGTCGGCCGGCGATGCGCCCGATTCTGCGCGCGCGACTTCGCGATCGAAACCGAAGGTGCCCGAGTACGTCGTGGTGCTGACGATCTCGGCGCTGCATTTCCGCCTGCTGCTCGCGCTGCGCTTCAGCGACGACGATGCGACGCGCGGCCATTTCGCCGGCGCGACGGCGGGCACGAGCGGCCAGCGGCCGCTGCCCGAAGCGTTCATGGAAGTCGCGAACCTGTGCTGCGGCGCGATCAACCAGGCGCTGACCGTGCCGTTTCCCGATCTGGGAATGTCGACGCCTTCCCTGCTGAGCGGCGCGAGCATCGACTGGCTGCCCGCGCTCGCACCCGATTACGTGGCCGCCTACGATCTGACGTTCGACGGCGACGTGCGGGTCGGCGCGACGCTGTGCGTGTGTGCGAACGCACCGGTCGATTTCCATGTGCCGGAAACGGCCGCGGTGGATACCGGCGGCGAACTCGAACTGTTCTGATCGACCATGAGGAACCCTTGAGATGACCGAAGACCAACCCGTCAGCAAGGTGCTCGTGCTCGACGACAGCCGCACGCATGCCGATGCGATCAAGCGTTTCTGCGACGAGCACAACCTGGTCGGCCTGACCGTGCGGCGCAGCCGGCTGCTGAAGGTGCTGCGCTCGAATATCGATCTCGGCGCGATCCTGCTGGCCGAGGATTACGGCGGTTCGCCGGTCGAGAGCGCGATCATCGCGACGCAGATCGACGCGCTGCGGCCCGAGCTGCCGATCATCCTGCGCCGCGAATCGCTCGCTTCGCGCGACGGGCTGCCCGACGCGCTTGCGCGGGTGGCATGCGCAGCCTACGTCGCGGACGACATGACGCCGCTCAAGCGCGCGATCGACGAATACCTGTTCGGCCGCGACTACCCGAACGCGCTCGTGCGCGGCATCTCGGAGATCACCGAGGCGCGCATCGACAGCCTGTTTCCGGACATGACGATCGAGCACGAAACGCCGTGCATCGTGCGCGACCAGATCATCTTCGGCGAGGTGTTCAGCCTGATCGCGCTCGAAAGCGCGTGGTGCCGCGGCTACATGCTGCTGCAGACGAGCGAGCAGCCGCTGCTCGACATGCTCGGCGGCACGCGCGACGACGGCCGCGCGCCAGACTTCCGCGACGTGAACAGCCTGCTCGGCGAGCTGACCAACCTCGTGTGGGGAGCGTTCAAGAACCGCTATCTCGGCGACGCGGAGGCGCTCGCGCGCCATCCGGTGCAGGTGCCGCTCGTCGTCAATCACAAGCAGAAGTTCATTTCGTTCGGCGGCGACTGTCCGCAGCTCTGTTTCAAGTACCGGATGACCGACCGCGCATCGGGGCGGTCGGTGCAGCTCGATCAGCGTTTCGTGTTCAGCCTGAGCTGGTCGCCGGAGGATTTCCGCGAATCGGTACAGGACGTGGGGCCGATGGTCGAATCGGGTGAACTCGAACTGTTTTGAATGTTGAAGTAGTCACAACGAAAGAGGAACACGGCATGGCAAAGATTCTGGTGGTCGACGATTCGGGCACGGTGCGCGATGAAGTCGCGGGTTTCCTGCGCAATCACGGGCTCGACGTCGCGACGGCGGTGGACGGCAAGGACGGGCTCGCGAAGCTCAAGGCGACGCCCGGCGTGCGCCTCGTGATCAGCGACGTGAACATGCCGAACATGGACGGCCTGACGATGGTCGAGAAGATCCGCGGCGAACTGGCGAACGCGTCGGTCAACGTGGTGATGCTGACGACCGAAAGCAGCCCGGCGATGAAGGAGCGCGGCAAGGCGGCCGGCGTGAAGGGCTGGATCGTGAAGCCGTTCAAGGGCGACGCGGTGCTCGACGCGCTGAAGAAGCTCGCGGGCTGAGGGTGGGTCGGAGAGCGCGGCGACGGGAGCATCCTGTGCTATGGGGTTGTATCGAGAGAATCGTCACGGCCGGTGTACATTCGATGAATTGTATTTACATCGTGTCTTTCGCGCGTGCCGGCCAAGATGAGTCGGACGTTGTTGGGCGACGAGGCATAGGCACGAATCGAGTTCGTATTACCGGGCAAGGAAGGCAGTCGGGGGCGAACGGCGGCGAACAGTCGTTGGTTTGTCGAAGCCGTTTTCCTGGATCGATCAAACGTGCTGCCTGTGACACGATTTTCCGAAGGACGTCGGCCGATGGCACATGGTGTACTTGCGCTTCTTGTGGTGGCGTCGTCAAGGTGTGTGGGAGCGCATGCCGCGCGCAGTATCCGACGAGCTGGAGATCAAATGTATTAGCTAGGACAGCACCGACGGGTGGTCGGGCCGGTACGCCAGTGTTTGTGCATTGCAGTACGGGAACTAGCGTTCACGCGGCGTGGGCTTTTGACCGAGGCGCACGCGGGCCACGTAGTGTCCCGATGGATCGAGCGTCCACAGCAAGGCGCGCAGGCGTCGTAGCCACGACAACACCGTCGCTCGCGTGACGTGCATTTCGGCGGCGACCGAGTCGAGCGGATGTCGATGCGCTAGATAAGGTAGGAATTCAAACAACTTCTCCTTGTTTTTCAGATTTTGAATTGACGTGCCGTGAAGACGCGTGAAGGTTCGGTTGCAAGCGTCACAGCAAAATGTGGGAATGGGGTAGCTGCTGCTGCTGCGATAAACGAGCCACGTGTTGTCGCTTGCGCACCTCGGACAAGATGGCGGGGCGGGATCATCGGACAGGATCTGCCTAATGGCGCGTGTGAGAAACGCTGTCAACTCGGGATCGTCCGTGCGGCGAAGCGACGTATCGCTCGCCTCCATTCCGAAGCGGTGCCGAAAATGCCGGGCCACCTGATCCAGGCTGATTGACCACTGCGCCATGAGCTCAGTGATCTGATCGAGCGGACCACCCACTTCCTGTTCGCGGGTGATCCGAATTTCCGCGTCGAGGCGATCGAGTTCGCTCTGCAGTTCTGCTGCTGTCTTCGTCATCTCGTTTTTCCAACTTCGCGCTGAATATCGGGCCTTCCCTCGCTGTCCAGCGTGTCTGCACACCTGTGTATCCACACGGGCTAGGCAGCAAGATGTCCGTTGCTATCCACTCTCGGTTTCTTCCCACTGCGCCAGCAGCTCGGCTGGAATTGCCGTGACGACCTCGGCGTAAGGCTTGCCGACGAACTGCTCCGCACGTTTGAGCAACACAGGAATCGGGCTGCTGGGTTCGTGGGTCTCGAACCACGTTCGCGCCGTACGAATCAGAGCGAGCGCGGCCTGACGGTCCGCCGGTGCGGATCTCAGTTGGGCCGTTATGCGCTCGGTGGCGCTAACCGATCCGTCATTCGGCGGTTCGAGCGGCGCTGACGCATCACTTCCTGATGATTCGCCGGAGACCGATGGGGGATCATAGGATTCTTCCAACTGCTCGATCGCGTTCGCCGATGCGGGCGCATTCAACCTGCCGAGGAGCCGCGTGAGCGACGACAGCTCCGGCAGGTAGCCGTCGAGATGCACGGCGCACCATGCATCGATTGCAGCGAGATGCGTAATCGCATCGTCGAAACCTGCCATCACTTCGGGCTGTTGCGCGCGCACATCCTGCAACTGCTGCGTAACGGACTCGGGCGCGAGAGCATCGGCGGGGCGGGGATGCGCAAACGCACGCTCGACATCGCGCACCTGCAGCCGCGCGAGCGTCGACTTCGAAAGCACGATCTCGCGCACGTCGGCGAGCAGTCCGTCCGGATCAGCGAGCGCCTGTATCGCATTCATCCGCATTTCACGTGCGGCGTCGCGCCCACCGTCGACATCGGGCTGTGGATGCACCTGTTCGGCAAACGCATCGAGCCAGGCGGCCAGCAATCCTGTGCCATCTGCAAGACCTGCGGCACCGGCGAGCCGCGTGCGGCTTCGCGTGTACAACACAGCGACTCGAATATCCTTCGTGCGCAGCATGAGCCGCTGGCAGTCGCGTTCGATCTCGCTCCAGTTGACCGGATCGGGGGCACCGACGAATGCGCCGTACTGCACGTCCTGCCTGGGCGCCGCACTCGCGAACAGCACCACGAAATCGTGGTCATATTCGAGGTCGGGGCCGCAGGGCATGGAGTTGCTCACGGGCGCGAGCCAGTCGTGATGCGGCGTGTCCTTCGCGGTACCTTTACCGGATATGGACTGTCGGGGTGACTGCTTTTTGCTCATGGTCGATTGTCGGATTCAGTCGTGTGCTGTTCGAAATGTCGCACGTAACGCTCGGGCTCGAACCGCATGCCGGTAATCGGCCGGTCGGGGTTCGGACGGCCCAGCCACCCGGACCACCCCATGCGCTGCCGGCCGCCCATGACGGCTGGTGGCGCACTTTCGGGTTTGATGCGCAGCTCGAGCTCCCATTCCAGTTCATAGCCAACGAACGCACGCACCCATTCGACGAGACGCGGCAGATCCTGGCCCTGTGGCGTGAAGCGCAGATATGCGTCGAGATCGACCGGGCCGATCACGATGCGGAATCGGTGCTGACGGTCCGGCGCTACGCGCCCGAGCATTGCTGCCTGCCCCATCGTCGCGGCCGGACCAGGGCGCCCCATGCGTCCTTGATCGACTGGATCGATCGCGATCCAGTGGAACACGTTCTCCTCGATCGCTATCGGCACGCCGAAGTAGTGATCGAGTGTGGCGCGAAGTCCATCCGAGTTGCGAGATTCGCGTACGAGATGTGCTGATGCGGCAAGTCGCGCGTGGGAAGGCAGGGGGCGCCGGCCGATTTCGGCGGTATCGAGGCCCGTGAGGCTCGCGATGTAAAACGAAAACTGCTCGTCGTCTTTCCGGTCGAGGCCGGCCGTCGACTGTGCCGATGCCCACGCGCGATAGAACAGCGTCAGGAACCGGTGATGGAAGATGTCGAGGAAGTCGACCGTCGTCGTGTCGCGACGGCCCTCTTCGCGTTCGCGTGCCCATTCGGTTACATGGATTGGCAATGGCCCGTTCGGCCCGAGCATGCCGAGACCGAAGAGCCGCACCTTGAGTCGTCCCGCTGCTTCCTGGACGCTGGCGATTTCGCGCGGCGCGAAGGCGAGACTGGGTTGCTGACCGAGCCGGAACGGCTCCGCCTGCGGCCGGCGCGCGGTGCCGACCGGATCGACGGTGGAGTTCGCACCGACGCGTCGCAACAGCGACAGGAACCCGAAGCGCCACGGCTCCATTTGAAGACTTTCCAGCAGGTCGGGCGAGAGCGTGCTGTCGCGCACGAGCGCCGGCAGGGTGGCACGTTTCATCACAGCACTCCGCGTGTCCCGGTGCGCACGGGCCAGCGTGCGATACGGCCGCGCTGCATCGAATGCAATTCGGTCTGCGTGAAGCTGTTGATCGACACGTGCCGTGCCAGCCAGTGCTCGAGAATCGTACCGAATAGATAGGGGCTGACGCCGGAGAAGCCTGCCTCGTCGACCGTCACTGCACACTCGATGCCACGCCCGAACGTCATCGGACCCGTGCCCGGCAGCTTGCGTGTTACCGGGCGAGTCTTGACGCCGACGAGGCTTTCGACTTGCCGCGAATGTTCGTTGTTGTCGTTCGAAAGGTATAGGCGCAGCAGGTCGCGTAGTCCCTGACCGCCGTCACGGTGATCGAGACCTTCGAGCGGCAGGTAGTTGAAGTTGAGCTGGCGGATCAGGCGCCATGCCATCTCTCGCTCCGCATACGGGGCTTTGGGCGGACTCGGCGGGCGAATGAGACCGATGCTTTCGACGGGTGCGGACTCCTCCATTGCCAAGTCACGCACGCCGTCGCGCGGCACGAGCGTGGCGAGATCCCGGTTCGTCAGCAGCGCATCGACTGACAGGAAACGGATGTCTTCACCGTAGGGAGCCTCGTTCTGGTCAACCAGCGAGAGAAACACTTCGGTGCCGACATAAGGGGTTCGCGTGCCGTAACGGCGAGCCGAATCGGACGCGAGCCGCCGTTCGCGCCGTGTCGAGAAGTACCGCCCGTGGTTACCTTCGTCGTTGTTCAGCGTTTGATACAGCGGACGGAATTCCAGTTCGTCCGAGGTCGCTGCGACCTGCCCGTACACCGTCTCTACCGAAAACACTTCATAGTCCAGCGGTGCGAGTCGCGCGGGTACCAGATGAAATTCGGTCTCGCGGGGAGAAATCTCGATGCGATCCGTGTGCCGTTTGAAGAGGTTGATGACGGGCGTGCAGAACAGCGCGAAGCGCGACGCGTCGACAAGGTTCGCGAGCTGGCCCGGCGCCCGGTCGAGCAGCACGACGATTTCGACCTCGCGACCGTTCACGCGGGACAGGCCTTCGGCAAGGCCGTTGAGTGCGAAGAACCAGAACCGTGCCGGGCACGCGAAGTATTCGTGGAGCAGGTTGTGTCCGTGGAACTTCGTCCAGGTGAGTGGCAGCAAGTTCTGATCGGTGCACAAACCCTCGTGTTCGACCGCACCGTGAATCACGGCGGCGGGAGAGCGGCCCGGTACGCCGAATTCTCCGGGCGCGGCAATCACGGATGCGACGCCGGCGACGTGCAGCAGCTCGAACAGGTGCGAGGCGACCTGTTCGTCACCGGCCAGATACACGGGCAGCCGGTCGAGCCCCTTCAGATCGGCGATGCGAACGTCGCCGGTCGTCGCCAGCCGCAGCCGCAATGCACCGCGCACGTGTCGGTCGGGCGGAACATGGCGGTCGAGCGCCGGAATGTCGGGCGGAATGCCCGTCAGGCGCGCATCGGTGATTGTGAGCGGCCAGAGCGTGACGTCCTGTCCGCTCGTAAACTGGCAAGCGGTTTTTTCGCCATCCGGAACCCGCGCCTTGAACGACGTGCCGCGCGCAATACGATAGCCGGCGGCCAGATTGCCTTCGGCCTGACCGGGATACAGGCGCGCGACCGAGATCGACGGCGTGGGCGCGACGTAATTCGGGTAGATCACTTCCAGCAGCCGCCCCGTGAAGCGCGGAAACTCGGCATCGAGCTTGAGCTGCAGGCGCGCGGCCATGAAGCAGAACGACTCGATCAGGCGTTCGACGTAGGGGTCCGCCACTTCACCGGCCTGCATGCCGAGCCGGCGCGCGATTTTCGGGTGCGCCTGTGCGAACTCGGTGGCGAGCTCGCGCATGTAGATGAGTTCCTGGTTGTAATAGTCGAGTAGTCGCGGGTCCATCGGAAAGGTCTCGTTTTGTCGTTATGCCGTGCCTACCCGGAGCGCATGCCGGTGATCTGGATCTCGCTCGTCTCGAGATCGAGCGAGCTCTGCACCATGAATTCGAGCGGATACGGGTCCATGTGAACCAGGCCGCGCACCTCGAACGCGAGCACATTGTGATGGCCGCTGGCGTCGTCGCCCTGACGGGGCGACACCGCCAGCGAATCGGGGATCAGCCGTGGTTCGAAATCGGTGATGGCCTGCCGGATCATCCGCTCGATGTCGTTCCACTGGCGCGACGCGAGAAAGGTGCCCGCGAGCGGCGGCACGCCGAAATTGACGGTCGATGCGGCCGCCTGTGGGTGGCGTTCGCGCTCGATCCGATCTTCAATGCTTGTCGTGTTGAGCAGATAGGCGAGATCGCGCTGGACGATGTCGCGCATCTGCTTGCGTGTGACGGCATATTCCTCGGGTGCTTCGATGAGCCGATGTGGTGCGTCGTCCCGTAGCCGGTCGAGCAGGGTCGGCATCAGATGCGCGTTTGGCCGCCGCGGCGGGCGCGCGACGAGCGAGTTGCCCAGCGTGAGAGGTCGCTTGCGCTCAGTCATCGACCGGCTCTCCGGTGGTGGCGCCGTCCGCAACACGCGAGCCGAACTGCGCGTGGGCCAATTCGAATAGACCGAAATCGCCCCGATCCGTTGTCCAGGTTTTTTGTCCGTGCGCGATGACGGCGGTACGTCCAGCCTCATGCCAGGCCGTTTCGCGCCCCAGACGCAGTGCATCGGTCGCGGCCTCCGAGCCGGGGTAGCGGGCAGGCATGAAGCCGTGCACGGTACTGCCGTCGGTCAGTGTCAGCACACACGACGCCCAGACGAGATCGATGAGGTTCGCAGGAGGGACCATGCGCCACGCGGCGAGATCGGCGAACGGTACCCAGCGGTAGTGGCCGGCCGTCATGACTTCGCACACCGGTCCGAAACGCGAATCGCTGTCGGCGATCCAGCTCGCGCCCCCCCGGGGCGTGTGCGCTGCGATGAGCGGCGCCGCGTCGAGTGCTTTTTCTCGCGCTTCGTCGGCGTGTCCGCGTTGCCCGTCGCCAGCAAGTCGCAGTGCGAATGCCAGTTCCATGACCCACGGAGCCGGTTCGAGGACGAACCCAGGGCGTTCGAATCCCGCGACAACCTTCTGTCGCCAGCGCTCGGCCCGGACCAGGTCACGATAAACCTGGGCGGCCTGCGTTTGTTGCGGCTCAAGCTTCGCCCACGTCTGCAGTTGAATCGCGGCGCGTGCCCAGTCGCCTGTTACGCACAGCCACTGGAACAGCGCCCACCGATGGGCGGCGAAGGTCGGCTGCGCGCGAATATGCGATTCGATCCGCTCGATCTGCGCGGCGATCGGCACATCGTCCAGGCCGTGGCCAGACGGTTCTTCGGCAGCAAATGGCATCTTCATGCGTCGTCCTTGCATACAAGCGCGGCGGCCAGCGGGCTATCGACCGACAGCATGTGATGCTCGCGCCGGGTGAGCGTAGGCGGCAGGGCTGATGCGCGGTGGGCTTCGGCCGCATGGAATTCGGGGGGCGCAAAGAGGCGCAGGACTTCCGGCACGGGTTCGATCTCCAGCTCGGGAGTGAAACCAGTGTCCAGGTGGCCGAACGCGTCCTCGAGGCTGCGTTTGCCTGACAGCATCACTTCGATCGAACCGAAGGCGGCTGCGTTTGCCGGTGTTGGCCGGACGTCGTGCGAATCGGGTGTAACTGACGCAACAGGTGTCGCAGGCGAATCCAGCTGTTCGCCCCATGAGCAGGGAAGAGCGGTGTGCGGGTCCGTCAACGCACCCCAGTATTGCGCATGAAGTGTTTCGACGAGGTCGTCGGTGTGATCAGGAAACGTCATCGTCTGCAACCCGGTGCCGCGCTTCCCACGAGCGGCATTCGCAGTCCCGCCGTGGCTGCCGATCAGATCGAGGATCGACTGATTGCTCCCCACGCGATCTGATGATTCGAACAGGAGAGGGGCCGCGCTGTCCTGCTGCTGCTGGGGACCGCACGGCTCGTGACGCAGTTCGGGCTCGGTAAGCGAGGTGTCGGGCTGGCGGTGCCACGGCAAGCGGAATGAGCGCATGGAAGAGGCAGGTATGACGGAGTGCGCATTTTACCCACGGGAGTGTGTAATTCGCCCATTAGAAATGGGGTATCGCTATTTGAAAATATTATCGAGATTAAATCTCGAAATAATCAATTAATTGGGGTGGTGTGACTGTAGTAATTTGTGAATATCAAGATATTGGCTGGTCAATGTGGGAAATTGTTAAAAATTTGTTCACATCTATGGCGGAATTGATCAATTGCAACAAAGGCTTGCGTATCGTGCTTGCGCGTCGTAATGTTTGTGTAATACGTGCGTTTGTGCAACGCAGTTGGTAATTGCTGGGTTCTTGGTTAGAGTGAGGTGACAAGGCGTTATTCGGTGCGGATTTTCTCATTCGCATGGGTTGACGGAGCCGCAAATTACTTGGAATAATGCGCAGCCAGAGAGGATTTTACTTTCTTAATGTATGAAATGCGGCAGTAGTCCAATGCCGGCTGAATAAGATTCCTGATCGCTACGGCCAGAGCCAGGAACATACCGAATAAACAACAAGAAGGTTCGCATGACGATTTCACGCCAGGCTCTATTCGGCAAGCTCGGGGTTCAGCTCTACCGCAGCATCGAATCGGCGACACAGTTCTGCAAGTTGCGCGGCAATCCGTACGTGGAGCTCATTCACTGGTTGCATCAGCTCCTGCAGCAACCCGATAGCGACCTGCATCGCATCGTGCGGCACGCGGGCATCGAGCGCGACGTGCTCGATCGCGACTTCGCGCGGGCGTTGGCGATGCTGCCGGCCGGTGCCAGTTCAATCAGCGACTTTTCCTGGCACATCGAGGCGGCGATCGAACGCGCGTGGGTTCTCGCGACGCTGAGTCATGGCGATCGCCGTGTGCGCGGCGCGTGGCTCGTTGCTGCGCTTGTCTCGACGCCCGAGTTGAGGCGTGTTCTGCTGTCGATCTCTCCCGCGTTCGGCAAGATCCCTGTCGACGGGCTGGGCGATGAGCTGCCGGCATGGATCGACGGCTCGCCCGAAGCCGCCGATGCGCCGTACGACCACGGCGACCTTTCGGCGGCAACGCCGGGCGAGGCGTCCGGCGCGATTCCAGTCGCATCGAAGCGTGGTTCGCTCGACCAGTATTGCGCTGACCTGACAGCGCGCGCTCGCGTTGGCGAGATCGATCCGGTCATCGGCCGCGAACTCGAGATTCGCACGATGATCGACGTGCTGCTGCGCCGTCGGCAGAACAACCCGTTGGTGACGGGTGAGGCCGGCGTTGGCAAGACGGCCGTCGTGGAAGGGTTGGCGCGCGCGATCGCATCGGGCAATGTGCCGCCGAAGCTTGCCGATGTGCGGCTGCTGTCGCTCGACGTCGGCGCATTGCTCGCCGGCGCGAGCATGAAGGGGGAGTTCGAAGCGCGTCTGAAAGGGCTGCTCGAAGCCGCTGGAAAATCGCCGACGCCGGTGATCCTCTTCATCGACGAGATTCACACCCTGATCGGCGCGGGCGGCCAGGCGGGCACGGGCGATGCCGCCAATCTGCTGAAACCCGCGCTTGCGCGTGGCACGATCCGTACGATCGGCGCGACGACCTGGGCCGAGTACAAGCGCCACATCGAGAAGGATCCGGCGCTCACGCGACGCTTCCAGGTGCTGCAGATCGCGGAGCCGTCCGAGGCTGCTGCGATCGATATGGTGCGCGGGCTTGTGCAAACGTTTTCCCGACATCACGGCGTCGTGGTGCTCGACGCAGCGATCCGTGCGGCGGTGACACTATCACACCGGTATATCCCATCGCGTCAGTTGCCGGACAAGGCCATCAGCCTGCTCGACACCGCCTGTGCGCGTGTGGCGCTGTCGCAGCATGCGACGCCGCGTGAACTGGACGACGTGCGTCAGCGTCTCGCCGCCGCGCGTGCCGAGGAGGCGTTGCTCGTGCAGGAAGCCCGTATCGGCCTGGATACCGACAGGGCGTTGACGGGCGTGCGAGCGCGCATCGATACATTGGGAGCCGAAGCGGCGGCGGTCGAGCATCGCTGGCGCGCTCAGGCCGCCGCCGCGCAGGCGTTGCTGGCCGCGCGCGAGGCCATTGGACCCGACGACGGGAAAACCCCACGGGACGATGTGGCGGCGCTCCCGAAGCTGCGCGAACTCGAACACGCGCTCGTTGCGCTGCAAGGCGATGCGCCGCTCGTATTCCCCGAGGTCGACGAGGCGATCGTCGCGGAAATCGTATCCGATTGGACCGGCATTCCTGTTGGCCGGATGGTGACTGATGAGGTCGCCGCGGTGCGCAAGTTGCCCGAGACGCTCGAGGCACGCGTGATTGGCCAGACCGACGCGCTGCGTCAAATTGGCGAACGTGTGCAGACCGCACGCGCAGGCCTAACGGACCCGAGGAAACCGGTCGGCGTGTTCCTGCTCGCCGGTCCGTCGGGCGTCGGCAAGACTGAAACCGCGCTGGCGCTGGCCGAAGCGCTGTACGGCGGTGAACAGAACCTGATCACGATCAACATGAGCGAGTATCAGGAGGCACACACCGTTTCGGGCCTGAAAGGGGCGCCGCCGGGGTATGTCGGCTACGGCGAGGGCGGGGTGCTGACCGAGGCGGTGCGCCGCCGTCCGTATTCGGTCGTACTGCTCGACGAGATCGAGAAGGCCCACCGCGACGTGCATGAGATGTTCTTCCAGGTATTCGACAAGGGCTACATGGAGGACGGCGACGGCCGCTACATTGATTTCCGCAATACGACGATCCTGCTCACGAGCAACGTCGGTTCCGAACTGAGTACGAGTCTCTGCGCCGATCCGTCGCTCGCGCCGAATCAGGATGGCCTGCGGGAAGCACTGACGCCCGAACTACTCAAGGCTTTCCCGGCGGCATTCCTCGGGCGCGTGACCGTCGTGCCCTACCGGCCACTTGCCGACAGCGTACTCGCCAGCATCGTCCGCCTGCATCTGGGGCGCATCGTCAAGCGTATGGCCGACGGCCACGGCATCGCGCTGACGTATGACGACGCGGTCGTCAATTACATCATCGGCCGCTGTCTCGTGCAGGAGACCGGTGCGCGCGTGCTGATCGGATTTATCGAGCAGCACGTATTGCCGCGACTCTCCGCACTATGGCTCGACGCCTTCGCTTCGAAACGGGCACTGTCGCACATCGTGATCGGCGTGGCGGATCCGTCCTGCATGCCGGCGCAGGCACTCTCGTTTGACGCGATCGCCTTCCATTCAGACGAGCCGGTTCTCTGAGCTCGCCGCCCAACCACCACCGTCCAGGAGCCTCATGTATGTCCGCTTCCAGCAGTTCGCAGAAATTCATTGCGCGCAACCGTGCGCCGCGTGTGCAGATCGAGTACGACGTCGAGGTCTACGGCTCGGAGAAGAAAGTCGAGCTGCCGTTCGTGATGGGGGTGCTCGCCGATCTGTCGGGGAAGCATCCGGTCGAGCCGCTACCGGCGGTGTCGGACCGGCGCTTCCTCGAGATCGACATCGACAATTTCGATGAGCGCATGAAGGCGATCCGGCCGCGCGTCGCGTTCGCCGTATCGAATACGCTGACGGGCGACGGCCAGATGATGGTCGACATGACCTTCGAGAGCATGGAGGATTTTTCGCCGGCTGCGATTGCCCGCAAGGTCGAGCCGCTGCGCCAACTGCTGGAAGCGCGTACGCAACTCGCCAATCTGCAGACCTACATGGATGGCAAGTCGGGTGCAGAGGCGCTCGTCACGCAGTTGCTGCATGACCCGGCGCTGCTCAAATCGCTGGCTGCCGCGCCGAAGCCCGAGCGGCAAGCGGACGAAACTGCCGATCAAGACGGCGCGAACTGACCGACGAACCGATAAAGGATGAGCATCATGGCGAAACAGGAAGTACGGCCCGCAGTTGCGCAGACGGCCACCCAGTCCGATTTCACTCAACTGCTGGAACGCGAGTTCCGTCCCAAGACCGACGACGCGCGCGAAGCCGTTGAACTGGCCGTTCAGACGCTCGCCGAGCAGGCGCTGGCACAAACGGCGACCATCAGTGACGACGCCTACAAGAGCATCGCGGCGATCATCGCGCAGATTGATCACAAGCTCTCCGAGCAGATCAACCTGATCCTGCATCACGCGGATTACCAGGCGCTCGAATCCGCTTGGCGCGGCTTGAATCACCTCGTGTCGAACACCGAAACCGATGAACACCTGAAGATCCGCTTCATGGATGTCTCGAAGGCCGAACTGCATCGTACGATGCGTCGCTACAAGGGCCTTGCCTGGGATCAGAGCCCGCTCTTCAAGCAGATCTACGAACAGGAGTACGGCCAGCTCGGCGGCGAACCGTACGGGTGCCTCGTTGCAGACTACTACTTCGACCATACGCCGCCGGATGTCGATCTGCTCGGCTCGATCGCGAAGGTATCGGCTGCCGCGCACACACCGTTTATCACCGGTGCCGCACCGTCGGTGTTGCAGATGGAATCGTGGCAGGAGCTGGCGAATCCGCGCGACCTGACGAAGATCTTCACGCAGAATCTCGAATACACCGCGTGGAACTCGATGCGCAGCACCGAGGACGCGCGCTACGTAGGGCTCGCGATGCCGCGATTCCTCGCGCGCCTGCCATATGGCGCGAAGACCAATCCGGTCGACGAATTCGATTTCGAGGAAGACACGAACGGTTCGGACCATGGCCGCTATGGCTGGGCGAACGCGGCGTACGCGATGGGCGTCAACGTCAACCGCTCGTTCAAGCAGTACGGCTGGTGTTCGCTGATTCGCGGCGTCGAGTCGGGCGGCACGGTCGAGAACCTGCCGACCCACACCTTCCCGACCGACGATGGCGGCGTCGACATGAAGTGCCCGACCGAAATCGCGATCTCGGACCGCCGCGAGGCCGAACTGTCGAAGAACGGCTTCATTCCGCTCGTGCACCGCAAGAACACCGATCATGCGACCTTCATCGGCGCCCAATCGCTACAGAAGCCTGCCGAGTATCACGATCCCGATGCGACGGCCAACGCGAACCTGTCCGCACGCCTGCCGTACCTGTTCGCGTGCTCACGCTTCGCGCATTACCTGAAGTGCATCGTGCGCGACAAGATCGGCGCGTTCAAGGAACGCGAAGACATGCAGCGGTGGCTGAACGAATGGATCATGCATTACGTCGATGCCGATCCGACCAACTCGTCGCAGGAGACGAAGGCACGCCGGCCGCTTGCGGCCGCTGAAGTGGTCGTCGAGGAGGTCGAAGGTAATCCCGGCTACTACAACTCGAAATTCTTCCTGCGTCCGCACTTCCAGCTCGAGGGGCTGACCGTCTCGCTGCGGCTCGTGACGAAGCTGCCGTCGATCAAGGAGGCGGCTTAACCATCCGATAGGTCCCGCAGGGCCGGACATCGAATTGCTTCGGTGGACGATGATGCCCAGTTTCCAATCATTTAATAGAAGGAGTACTACGCATGGCACAAGACATTTTCCTGAAGATCGACGGCATCAACGGCGAGTCGCTTGACGAAAAGCACAAGGACGAAATCGAGGTTCTGAACTGGGAGTGGGACATCCAGCAGGAATCGACGATGCACGCCGGCAGCGGCGGCGGTGCGGGCAAGGCGACCGTCAAGGATCTGACGTTCGAACACAACATCGACCGCGCCAGCCCGAACCTGATGAAGTACGCGCTCACGGGCAAGCACATCGACCAGGCAACGCTGGTCATGCGCAAGGCCGGCGGCAACCCGCTTGAATACCTGAAGCTCACGATGAGCGACGTGATCGTCACGCGCGTGAAGCCGTCGGGCAGCAAGAACGATGCGGAAAAGAGCCGCGAATCGGTGTCGCTGTCGTTCGCGAAGGTCAAGCAGGAATACGTCGTGCAGAACGCGCAGGGCGGCAGTGGTGGCGCCGTGACCGCGAGCTTCGACATCAAGGGCAACAAGGAAGCGTAATCGCGTGGATTCCTCGCGACTGGCGCGGGCGCATCGCCTCCGCCGGTCGCGGGGCGTCCCGCACAGTGAATAAGGTTCATAGCCGCATGCGTTCGATACCGACCGTCGCCACGCTCGCCTGCGCGCTCGCGCTTTCCGCCTGCGCGAGCAGTGGCGAACCGAAGCCGAAGGAGCCGATCCGGCTCGACATGCGCGTGAACGCGCTGCCCGACGTCAATCCGGACGACCGGGGAAGGGCTGCGCCGATCGTCGTGCGCATTTACGAACTGAAGAACGACGGCGCCTTCAACGCGGCCGACTTCTTCACGCTGCAGACCCGGGACAAAACGGCGTTGGCCGACGACGTTGTGAAACGCGACGAGCTGCAGTTGCGCCCCGGTGAGCACCAGACGCTCGTTCGCCGGCCCGACCCGGCCACGACCACCATCGGCGTGATCGCGGTTTATCGTGATTTGCCGAACGCGGTTTGGCGCGCGGTCTACACGATGCCGGCCGCACCGGACAAGGCGTGGTACCGCCTGTTCACGCCGAAGCTGAAACTGACCATCGATCTCGAGGCCAAGGCCGTCAAGATCACGGAAGCCAAGAAATGAAACACGTCGCGCAACAAAACGGACGGCACGCATGAGCTGGTATGCCAAGGTCGCCTGGCAGGAAGGGCTATTCTTTCGTCCGCAGCTGTTCCAGCAGCAGGACCGCTATTTCGAGAAATACGCGCATCAGCGCGCGGCGCCGCTATCGCCGTTCTTTTTCGGTTTCACGCACTTCGCGCTCGATCACGAGGCGCTGGCGCTCGGCAAGGTCGTCGTCAAGTCGACCGCGGGCGTGTTTGCCGACGGCACGCCGTTCGATGCGCCGGGTAACACGCCGTTGCCGCCGCCGCTGACGATCCGGCCCGAACATCTGGACCAGGTGATCTATCTGGCCGTACCGGTCCGGTTGCCGAATTGTGAGGAGACCACCTTCGACGACACCCCGGATTCGCTCGCACGCTATCAGGTGTTCGACACCGAATTGCGTGACACGAATTCGATGGGTCTTGCCCCCGAATCGGTGCAGTTGTCGAACCTGCGCGTGCGTCTGCTGCCGGAAAAGGAGCTGGGCGATGCCTGGATCGGTCTCGCGCTCACGTGTGTGACGACGATTCGCGCGGATGGCAGCATCGCGCTCGACGACACGCTCGTGCCGCCGGTATCCGGTTACGGCGCAAGCGACCTGCTGACAAGCTGGGTCACGAAGATTCATGATCTCGCGCGCCTGCGCGCGAATGCGCTTGCGCAGCGGCTCGCCGGTACCGACGACACGACCGCAAGCGCGGCGACAGTTACCGATTACCTGCTGCTGCAGATCCTGAACCGCTACGAGCCGCTTCTGCAGCATCTTCTGCGTGTGCCGGCGACGTCGCCGGCTGACGTGTATGCGCTGCTGATCGGCATGGCGGGTGAGTTGTCGACGCACTTGCGCACCAACACGCGCCGGCCACTCGAGACGCACCCGCCGTATCAGCATACGACGCCGCACGTGTGCCTGAAGCCGGTCGTCGACGACACGCATCGGCTGCTCAATGCCGTGCTGGTGCGCAGCGCGCAGAGCATCGTGCTGGAGGACCGCGGTCACGGCATGCGCAACGCGGTGGTCGATCCGGTCGATATGCAAGGGTTCACCGCACTGGTGCTGGCCGTGCATGCGGCGATGCCGCAGGATGTACTGCAACAGCAGTTTCTTGCGCAGGCGAAGGCGGGGCCTTCGGACAAGCTGCCTAGCCTGGTGCGCAGTCACTTGCCGGGCATTGGCCTGCAGGCGCTGCCGGTGCCGCCGCGGCAGATTCCATTCAATGCGGGCTACATCTATTACGAGCTGACCCAGGGTGGGCCGCTTTGGGAGGAAGTCGTGCGGCATGGTGGCATCGCATTGCATGTGTCGGGAGAGTTCCCGTCGTTGAGGCTTGAGTTGTGGGGCGTGCGCTGAACAATGCGGCAATTATGAAGGCGTTAGATAGCGCAACACATAAAATAGTGGGTTTTATTGATTCTAATTTTGAAAATGAAAAAATCAAATGAAGAAAAATTGTCAGAAATATTTCTTGGACTTGTCACCACTGTTGGCGTATTGATTGTGGCGGCAATTATTTTTATTGTCGTTTTTTTTAATGAGCCGCATTCATTTGTTAACGAGTGGAAATAAGGGGGTATAGGCGTCACAGGCATAACACGAAACAGATGCTCAGTGATTCGAGCGATTCAAGGAGATGCCGGAATGGCGTTGTTTGATGCACCACGGACGCTGTCGGTTTCCGGCGCGGCTCTGCCGATGTACGGTGATCGTCCAATCCTCACGCCGGTCAAGCTTGCCGGTGCCGAGACGATCGGCGAGTTGTTCGAGTACAAGCTCGAGCTGAAAACTCCGGATGCGCTCGGGTTTTCGCAGAGCATCGCGGCGAATGTCAAACTCGACAAGCTGATCGGCACGGAAGTCACCGTCTCGATTCAGCTCGAGGGCAAGGGCCGTTTCATTCCCGGCTTGGCCGGCAATGCCGGAATGGCCAATCTTGGTGCGGGCGCACGCGAGATCACCGGTATCGTCAGCCATGCGACGATCGTGCGTGAAGACGGTCGTTCGATCGTGTATGCACTCACGCTGCGGCCGTGGCTCTGGCATGCAACCAAAAATTGCGACTGTCGCATCTTTCAGGACATGTCCATGGTCGAGATCACCGATGCGGTGCTCTCGTCCTATCCGTTCCCGGTCGAAAAACGCCTTACCACCCCTCGGCCGAACAAGGGATGGCCGAAGCGGGACATTCAGCGTCAGCACTTCGAGAGCGACTGGGCGTTCTTGCAGCGTTTGTGGGAAGAGTGGGGCATCTACTACTTCTTCGAGCATAGCGAAGGCAAGCATCGCCTTGTGCTGTGCGACTCAATGGGTGCGCTCAAACCGCTAGGTGAAGCTTATGCCGCGCTTCGCTACGAGCCGCCGACCGGTCGACGGCTTGACGAGGAACACATTCAGGACTTCTCGGTCGCCCATGCGCTGACAACGGGCGCGGTGACGAGCGTCGACTACGACTATACGTTGCCGCGCGCGGACCTGAAGGTGATGCGCGAAGATCCTCGTGACACCGGGCTCGCTCATCAGGAGCATTACACGTGGGGCGATTACGCGCAGCCGCAAGCTGGCGCGGCTGGGCTCGCGGGCGATCACAACGAGCCGCGCACGGAAGCGGAGTACCTGACGCTCGTGCAGATGGAGGCTTGGCGTTGTCAGGGGCTGAGGGGCTACGGCAAAGGCAACCTGCGAGGCGTGGTGACCGGCCAGACGTTCGTGCTGTCGCATTATCCGCAGGATGCGGCGAATCGCGAGTATGCGGTGATCGCCTGCAAGCTGACAATCGAGGAGATTGGCGAAGCGTCGGGATCCGGCCAGCGATACCGTTGCGAAGCGGATTTTACGGTGCAGCCGACCAATGAGCCGTTCCGGCTGCTGCGTACGATTGCAAAGCCACGTATGAACGGCGTCGAATATGGCGTCGTGACGTGTCCGGAGAATCAGGAAATCTGGACCGATGCACACGGTCGGGTGAAGCTCCAGTTTCTGTGGGATCGGCTGGGCAAGAACGATGAGCGATCGAGTTGCTGGGTACGCGTGGCCGGTGCCTGGCATGGCGATCAGTTTGGTGGAATCTTTCTGCCGCGTCGGGGACATGAGGTCGAAGTCGCATTCGTCAACGGCGATCCGGATTTGCCGATCATCGTGGGCAGCGCGACCAACGCGTTCAACATGCCACCGTTCGACTTGCCGAAGAACCAGGCGCTCGCCGGCTATCGCAGCCGGGAGATCGACGGCCGGCGCGCGAATACGCTCGCCTTCGACGATACGAACGGAAAAATCCAGGCCCACCTGTCGAGCGACGAAGGCGCCTCGCAGTTGAATCTCGGGTATATCACGCGCATTGCCGGCAATGCTGGGCGGCAGGATGAGCGTGGTCGAGGGGCTGAATTGCGCACGGACGGCAAAGCTGCGGTTCGGGGTGCCGAAGGGCTACTGCTCACGACCTTCAGTCGACCAGCCGCCAATGGCGACGCATTCAGCGTCGACGAGATCGATGCGCAGCTTTCCGAGTCCCAGGAGCTTGCAGAAGGGCTTGCGCACACTGCTCAGTCCGTTCATGCGCACGATGGTGAACAAACCACCATTGTGACGTCTTTGAAAGCACAGGCGAATGCTATTCGGGGCGGCGGCAAGCTGAAGCAGTTCCGGGACCCTCAGCTTGTACTCGCCAGTCCCGCCGGCATCGTTGCGAGTACGCCGGAACAGATTCATCTGAGCAGTGGCCGTGCTGCCGCGGTGACTGTCGGTACCGACATGTCGGTCAGCACGGGCGGTGGCTTGTTCGCGAGCATGCGCAAGGCGCTACGGTTGTTTGTCTATCAAGCCGGTATGCGCTTGGTGGCCGCGGCAGGTGACATCGATCTAAAGGCGCTGAAAGACAGTATCAACCTGCTCGCGAAACTCAATGTCACGGTCGTTGCCGACAGGATTCGCATCAGTGCTCAGCAGGAAGTGGAAATAAGCGGAGGCGGTAGCTACACGCGCTGGCGTGCCGGTGAGATCACAAGCGGTACAAACGGGAAATTCGAAGTGCATTCGGCTGGGCGCATATTCACCGGTCCGGACAACAAGAGCAGCCCGCTCGCGCTCGACGCCCCGGAATTGCCGGAAAACCTGCACTTCACGCTTGGCGCGCTACCTGGGGCCGCGAACCGGTACGTGGACGAGCCGTACGAATTGTTCAAGGGAACCGCAAAGATCGGAGAAGGTGTGACCGACGAGTTCGGGCGCGTGATCGTCATGAATCATCAGCCGGGAACAAGCGCGTATCGCGTCAAACTCAGCAACGGCGGTGAGTTCAATCTTAAGGTGCGCGATGCGCTTAATCACGATCCCGAGCATGTCGATCTGCGCTCGAATCGTGGCGAACGCGTGTGACGTGTGCTCGAAACGCTACGGGACAACTATATGGCCGACGACATCAAGACGCACAATCCAGTTGATATTGCAATCGACGAAGCTGGGCGTAGGGCGCAAGGCACCGTGCAATGGCTGCTGGAAAAGCGCGAGAAGAATCCGATTACCTACGGTAACTCATTGGATTTCTTTGTATGTGGCCGTGAAGGCTTCGAAAGAATCGAGAAGGACATCCGTGACGCCAAGGCAACCGTGGATATTGTCTGCTGGGGGTTCGATCCGGCGATGGAACTCGTCCGCTCTGGGGCGAAATGGAAGCGTGGGAAAACATACGGTGAGTTGCTGCATGAAGTCACTACTAGATCGCGGAATCCCGTTCGCGTTCGCTTGCTGATTTGGTATGACTTGCTCGCATCGACCAAGCAGAACAACATGCCTGGTTACACCGATGCGAAACACGGACCACTTGGATCGCCATACGCAAATCATGCTCGTCACGATTACTGCGTGAAGTGGTGGCAGGATCATCTCCCTTCGTCGCAAAGGGCGCAAGGAAGGAATCCGAATCTGCAGATTGTTTTGCGAAGTATTTCCAGATCAGATGTCAAGGCTTTAATCGATCAGGCTCCAAAGGAGCAAGATCCACCCGCGTTCGAATGGTATAACCCCGTAGACGAGGCCGGGCTTCTGTGGAATTTTCCGACGCATCACCAGAAGCCGATACTGATTGATTACGAGCATGAAGGAGGCCTTCATGCCATTGGATATGTCATGGGCCTCAACTCCGTGACGGACTACTGGGACAGCGAAAACCATCGAATCGACGACTCGCTGCGCGAGACTTGGTCGGCAAAAAATGTCGATGGCGAGCACGCGCAAGCACAAGCTACGCAGAATCCCGGAAATCGAACTGGTACGGGGCAATACAAGCATGCGAGGCCACTGCAAGATTACGCTTGCCGGGTGGTCGGGCCGGCACTCAAGCGTCTGCACCAGAATTTTGAGCAAGGCTGGAATTTGTTCGCGCCCAAAGCGTGGAAGACGAAGGAGTTGGCAGCGTTGCCACCTCGGATCCCCACCTTGCCGAAAAATTCACGGCAGGCTGTACAGATAGTTCGGACTCAGGCTCACGAGCGGGAAAAAAGCATCAAGGAGCTGTATTTCCAGGCGACAAGCTACGCACGTAACTACATCTATATCGAAAATCAGTACTTTTATTACCCGGAATTCGCGCGTCATTTGAAGGATCAGCGAGAAAAGTTCTGTGATGCTTGGGATCGCCTGTCCAAGAAGCCGATTGCCGAAGTCCCCAGGCTCCATCTGTTCATTGTCATTCCACATCCAGAGGACGACGGAATGGTGCCGCGTACCTTTGACACATTGACGGAACTCGGTCACGGAAAAGCGATGCCGAATCAGGCGGATTTGGTGGATTCTGGAAAGATGAGTCAGAACTATAAAAGAGCAAAGTATGTTCAATACGACCTGAATCTCAAGGATGAACACGGAAATCCGCTCAAGGTCAAGGCAAGGCACAAGGTGCTCGATCGTCCGAGCGTGGAGGCGTTGGAGGGCACGCTTGGCCTGAAAGTGAGCGTGGCGCGACTGCGCACAAGCGGGATGGTGGGAGGGAAGATGGCGTATCGCGAGATTTATATTCACTCGAAGCTGATGCTGATCGATGACGTATTCGTGACGCTCGGGAGCGCCAACCTGAATCAACGAAGTATGTCGGTGGATAGCGAAATAAATATTGCTGCGACTGGGGAGGAGTGGGCTGCGAAGTTGCGTGAGCGGGTGTTTGGATTGCAATCGGGGGGGAAGATCGTTGGGGCCGGGGAAAGAGAACAAGTTACCAGCGTATTCAGGATATGGAATGAGCAAATGGTTGATAACGATGACTTGCGGCAACGTGAAGAAACAATACATGGATTTTTGTTGAGTTTTGAAGATTACAGATCGACAACGACCATGCACGCCAATGTCACTATTCCGTCATCTGGTGAAACGGCGACGGTATGAGTGGAGGTTAAAATGAATTTTTTGATAAGACTTGTGTGCTTTATTTACGTCACTATATTCTTGCACGCCACTAGCGTGCAGGCTGGTCCATTGATTGCCTTGACTAATAAACTTACCGCTGCCATGTCTGAACAACCACGTTACGAGAAACTGCCGTTGTTTAATCCACACCGCAAGGAATTCAAGTGCGTGTATCAGAATCAGCACGTGCCCTCGACCGATCCACAGGCAGAGCAGATGTTCCAGCAGGCGTTGGCGCTCGACGATCCGGACGTTTACTACAAGCGGCGCGACTACGCGAGGATTTATCGACTATACGAGCAGGCGGCTGAGCGCGGTCACTGGAAGGCGATGCTCAATCTCGCGGCATTGATTCTGAGTGGCTATCCCGGCGTGCCTGAACGCAATCCGGAAGTGGCGATTCGTTGGGTAGAGACGGCGATGACGCTGGGTGTGCCGGATGCATACGATCAGATGGGTGTGTACCACCAGAGGGGGCTGGTCAAAAGCGGAAACGCCACCAGTGCTTATGCGTTCTTCCAGAGAGCAGCGGATATGGGAAGTCCGTCGGCCATGACGTTTCTGGCCAGCAAGCTAGCCGGAACGTATGACGATCCGGGGGGCGAGTTCTGGGGGAATGTGACCGTTGCGACACAGATGCTTGAGTGTGCTTTGGCACAAGGGTATGGAGACGCTGCCCATAAGCTTAGCTACATTTATGCACGATCGGAAACGCCGCCGGCCAGGCGGCGTGCGCTAGAGACATTGCATGAGGGTGTAAAGTTCGGAAGTGCAAAATGTGCAAATGCGATTTTCACTCAGTTCGATGGATTCAACTTGGTGGAGGGGCGTAATCTTGCCGGCTATATTGATGTGGCTCGTGCCGAGCGTTACAGCAAGATTGCCGATATCTTGGAGCATTATCAAGGTCGCCTGAAACTCCCGAACCTAGACAAGATCCTTCCTCTCCCCCCGACACCATTGCCGAAATGGGATGGTGATGTCGAGACGCTGATCGATGCAGCCAAGGCGGTGACACTGCCTTCGAAGAAAGAACTATCCAAATTGGAAGATCGAGCGCGCATGCCCGAGGGGCAAGGTGTCTTGTCGCTCGCGCAAAGTCCCTATGCCGTGAGCGGTGACAAGGTGGTGCCGGAAAGTGGCTACTGGCTCGGGCTCTACGGCTTGTCGACCATGCGTAAGGACCAACTGAAATTTGCCCGCAGTGGTCACCCCGAACGCTATCGGGCCGGCGAGCGTTTCGACCCGCCGCACGTAAACTGGCTGGAAGCCGAACAGGTGCAGTGGCATTACCTGGGCGAATCTCGACCAGTGCCGCCGAGTCGATCGGTATTTCTGGCGCAACTGCGTGATGCCGGATTTTTGCGTCAACTTGAGACGCAGCCTGAGAAGTTGTCGTGCCACGGATTGGAGCGATGCCCGCAAACGGGTATTTGGGAGGCAAGCGTCGGAGTGAATCATCCGCTCGCGGCCTTGTACAACCGCTGGGATCAGCAAGCATTCGTACTGGAGGGACAGCCGTTTCCGAAACCAGTTGATCGTCACCTGGAGATTGACCCAGTGCATGTGCAGTGGACCTTCATGGGTAGCCCCAATGCACGGACGGACGACGGTTTCGAAAGGATTGCGCTGTGAGCAAACCTGGAATGAGTGTGGTCGGGCGGAGCTTGTGCGTTGCGGTCATGAGCCTTTGCCTGTTCGCGGTCAGCGTGCAGGCGGGGCCGTTAACTACCGTGACCAACAAATTGACTGCCGCGATGTCTGACCAGCCTCGCTACGAAAAACTTCCGCTGTTTAATCCACACCGCAAGGAATTCAAGTGCGTGTATCAGGATCAGCACGTGCCGCCGATCGATCCACAGGCAGAGCAATGGTTCCAGCAGGCGTTGGCGCTCGACGATCCGGACGTTTACTACAAGCGGCGCGACTACGCGAAGATTTATCGACTATATGAGCAGGCGGCTGAGCGCGGTCACTGGAAGGCGATGCTCAATCTCGCGGCATTGATTCTGAGTGGCTATCCCGGCGTGCCTGAACGCAATCCGGAAGTGGCGATTCGTTGGGTAGAGACGGCGATGACGCTGGGTGTGCCGGATGCATACGATCAGATGGGTGTGTACCACCAGAGGGGGCTGGTCAAAAGCGGAAACGCCACCAGTGCTTATGCGTTCTTCCAGAGAGCAGCGGATATGGGAAGTCCGTCGGCCATGACGTTTCTGGCCAGCAAGCTAGCCGGAACGTATGACGATCCGGGGGGCGAGTTCTGGGGGAATGTGACCGTTGCGACACAGATGCTTGAGTGTGCTTTGGCGCAAGGGTATGGGGATGCCGCCAATAAACTCAGCTACATTTATGCCCGACCGGGGACGCCATCGGCGAAGCGACGTGCACTAGAGGTGCTGCACGAGGGGGTGAGGCTTGGAAGTTCCAAATGTGCTAGCAATATCTTTACCGAATTCGATGGATTTGATTTGACCGACGGTAGCAATCTTGTCGGTTACATCGATCAAGCCCGCGCCCAGCGGTATAGCAAGATTGCCCGAGTCTTGGAGCATTACCGGGGTCGTCTTAAGCTCCCGAACCTAGATAAGGTTCTTCCGCTCCCTCCGAGACTCTTGCCAAAATGGGATGGTGATGTCAAGACGCTGATCGATGCAGCCAAGGCGACGACACCATCGTCCACGAAGAACGCGGTGCCGCCTCCTGACGGTCGAGGACATATATCACGGGACGTCGACGCATTACCGTTCGATCACGGTCTTGATGCCATATCAACGATTTATGTACTTTCCGCAGTCGATCGATTTCTTGTCTCTAATTGATTTAAATGGAGAAAAACATGTCCAGGCAGATCATTGTGGTCAGTGACACGCTGGCACCTCATGGCGGCGAGATATTAACGGGAAGTAGTTCGGATAGTATTGAAGGAAAAGCCATTGTGCGTAAATTCGATCTCGTCCGTTGCGCAGAGCACGGAGTGAATCGAATCGAGGAAGGGGACGAAACTTTCCTGGTCGATGGAGTGCCGGTTGCTCTCGAAGCACATCATGCTGGTTGCGGATGTGTGCTGGTGAGTCGATTGAAAACCATATCGGTATCGTGAATTAAATAAATTCGCATTGTTATGTAAATGTTATTAAAAATCGATGTTTCTTTATGACTAACCAATCAAGCGAGGCCTTGGCGCCCCTCGTCGATCAAATGCCATCACCGGATAATCGGCAAGAAGCTCCGGGAGCCATGGCGATCCCGTTGCCGAAAAGGCTGTTGGCGGTCCAGAGCGCACAAAACCGGTTGCTTGAAGCAGCAAGTGCACTCCTGCGTGCGCAGGCGGATATGCCGGAACATCTTGAACCTGAGCAGATACTTGCATTACACATGCTCCTCGATCAGGAAGTGCGCGTATTCGAGAAACTCTGCGAACAGGCAAACATCCGGCGAGATCACATGATCGGCGCGAGCTACTGTCTGTGCACGGCACTGGACGAAGCCGCAACACAAACCGCGTGGGGCAAGAAGGGCTCGTCGGCAATCGAATGGATCCAAGGAGGGCTTGCGACCACTTTTCACGGAGACCTCAAGGGCGGCGACAAGATCTACCTGTTGATCGGCCGCTTGCTGGAGGACCCTCACGAGCATCGTGACCTCCTGGAAGTAATTTACCGGATTCTCAGCCTCGGTTTCGAAGGTCGCTACCGAGGCGTGACCGACGGCAAGCGCAAGCACGACGCGATTCGTCAGCGGCTCTACAACGTGATCACGTCGCAGCGCGAACCGGTGCCGCTGGCGCTATCGCCTCACTGGCAATCGACCGCGAAAGGCAAGCGCCTGTCATTCACCGATTTTCCGGTATGGATCACCGTCACCGTCCTGTCGGTGATCCTGCTCGGATTGTTCGGCTGGTTCAAGTACGAACTGGTCAGCCGTAGCGCGGACGTTCAGAAACAGATTGCCGACATCGCCCGCATGACGCCGCCTCCCGCGCCGCCGCAACTGCACCTCAAGCAATTGCTCCAGGATGAAATCGCCGCCGGCACCGTCAGTGTCGACGAAGACGCTCGCCACAGCGCCGTTACGTTCCGCGGAGACGCGATGTTCAAGCCCGGCGGCGCTTCGGTTCAGGCATCGATGAATCCGCTGATTGCGAAGATCGCCACTGAGATCGCCAAGGTGCCGGGCAAGGTAACGATCATCGGCTATACGGACAGCGTGCCGATTCGCAGCCGGCATTTCGCATCGAACCTGGCGCTGTCGGAAGAGCGGGCTATCCAGATCATGCAAATGCTGCAAACCGCGGGGGTCCCGGCAAACCGTCTCGAAGCCGTCGGCAAGGGCGATGCCGACCCGGTCGGCGACAACCGCACCGCGCAGGGGCGCGCGCAAAACCGCCGCGTCGAGATCGACGTCGCACGATAAGCCAGATCCGTTTCCGGAATACCACATGAAGAAGTTCCAGTTCCTGTCGTTTCTGGCCTCGCGCCAGTTCCTCGCGTTCCTCGCACTGATCGTCGTTGCACTGGTGATCTGGTTCGTCGGCCCGTTTTTCGCGTTCGGTGGGCTCAAGCCGCTCGCTGGCGCCGGTATGCGCGTGCTGCTGATCGCGCTGTTGCTTGCCGGCGTGCTGCTCTGGCTCGTGGGCTGGTCGACGAGCGTCGTGTTCGCCGCATTGCTTTGCTTGCTGCTCTGGTACGCCGCGCCGCTGCTCTCGTTCGGTCACGTGGCGCCATTCGAGCCGGTGTCGGCCCGACTCACCGCGATCGCGCTGGTGATGGCCGTTTTCGTTCTTTTCGGGATGTTTCGCCTGTGGCGGAAAATGCGCGAAGACGATGCGTTCCTGAAGAAGATGCTGCGCATGGATCGCCGCGAGAATGAATCGCCTGCCGCACCACGCTTGCGGAAAATCGAAGCGGTCGTGACGAGCGCGCTCGCGCGCCTCAAATCGATGCGTACCGGCGCGCGCGGTCTTGGCAAGCTGTTCCAGGGCAAGCGCTATTTGTACGAGCTGCCTTGGTACATCACGCTCGGCTCGCAAGGGGCCGGCAAGACCAGCGTACTGATGAACGGCGGATTGGCGTTTCCCGTTGCCGAGCAGATGCAGCGTGCGGCCGGGGCGCCGGCCGGTGATGCTGCCGCGGTGGACTGGTGGCTGACCAATGACGCGGTGCTGATCGACACGGCCGGCTACTACACGCATCATGGCATGTCGACGGCCGAGGACGTCGATGCGCCCGTCTCGGACACGGGAAAGCCGGCCACCGGCGTTCCGGGCAAGGACGGCGCCGATGCCCAGCCGGCTGCGAAAAGCGCTGAAGACGATACGAAGCGGAATGAGGCGTCGCAATCGAAAGCCGCCGCCGTGTCGACAGCCGGCGGTCCAGTCGTTCGGCCCGGTCACGGTGCGGGCGAACGCCGACAGAAGGTCGATCGCGCGGAATGGCTTGGATTTCTGGGCATGCTGCGCCGGCATCGGCCTCGCGCGCCGATCAACGGCGCGTTGCTGACGATCGATCTTGCCACGTTGGCCGGTGCCGACGAACAGGCGCGTGTGGCTGAGGCTGCCACGTTGCGCGCGCGGCTGGCCGAACTGAGGCAGGAGCTGGGTATTCGTTTCCCTGTCTATGTAATGGTCACGAAGATGGACCGTCTGACGGGTTTCGCCGAGTATTTCGGGGCGCTGACGGCCGAGGGGAGGGCGCAGGCATGGGGCTTCACGCTTCCGTATGGTAAGGAAACGGTTGCAAAGGAAGGGCTGCGTGCCCGCTGCCACGCGGAACTTGCCGAACTCGCGCAAAGGCTTGGCGCTTCGATCGATACGCACTTGCAGGATGAGTACGATGCGCGCAAGCGCCGGTCGCTTGCGGCGCTGCCCGAGGAGTTTGCTGCGCTGCTCGGACCGCTGCTCGACCTGATAGACCGGGTGTTTCTCGATTCACGGTACGACGATACCCAGCTCCATTCGACGTTGCGCGGCGTGTATTTCACGAGTGCACGACAACGGGACAGCGAGATAGTCGTGGAGCGCGGTACAGTCGTTCAACGTCTTCTGTCGACTCAGGACCACGCCCGCGTTTCACCGGCGCGAGCCGAGGGCAACCAAGGGTTCTTCCTGCACGATCTGCTGACCCGTGTCGTGTTCCCGGAAGCGCATCTGGTGAGCCCCAACCTGCGGTGGGAATACCGCTACCGACTCTTGCGCCTGATCGGCCACACATTGGCGCTGCTGTTGTTCGTGTGGCTGGCGATCGGCTTGCGCGTGAGCTTCGGCCACAACGGGGACTATCTCGCCACGATTGGCCGAAAGGTACAGGCGCTTACGGCCCGCGTCACGGAGTTGTACAAGACGCCGAAACTGCAAGCCGTGCCCGATACGCTGACAGACGCGCGTTATTTGCCGACCTTCCCGGGACTCGACCTGTCCGATCCGGACAGCGCGTGGCGCTACGGTCTCTACACGCCGGCGGACATTGCAACCGAAAGCCACCGCACCTACGACGCACTCGAAGACAACCTGCTGTTGCCGCAGATCGTGCACCGCCTGGAGAACGTCATGTCCGGCGCGATTGCGAGCAAGGATTCGAAGGCCGCCTACGATGCGCTGCGCGTATACCTGATGCTGTACGACAAGGCGAAGTTCAATGCCGCCGACGTCAAGGCGTGGGTGCTCGACGACTGGGCGAAGACCGATAGCGCGGCTGCTTTCGGTGGAAGGGCGTCGATGATCGACCACGTGCAACAGCTTTTCTCCGGAGAACGCGTGGTGCAGTCTCCGGTGATCCGCAACGACGCGCTGGTGCAGCAGGCGCGCGCTTTTCTCGAGGGTAGCAACGCCACCGACCGCCTTTACCAGCGCGCAAAGGCGGCCATGCTGAAGGAAGCGCCCGACGAGTTTACGTTGCTGCGCGCGGTAGGCCCGCAAGCCGGCACGGTATTCACGCGAGCAAGCGATGCACCGTTGTCGCGCGGCGTGTCGGGGCTCTTCACGTTCGATGGCTATCGGAATCTGTTCGACAAACGGCTGCCCGAGTTCGTGCAGATCGCGCGCGACGACGACGCATGGGTGATGGGGCGCTCATACTTGGGCGAGGCTCAAAAAAAAACGGCTGAGACCGTGAGCAACGCCGCCGGCGCGGACGATGCGTTGACCGACGCGGTTCGCCGCGAATATCTGATGGAATATGCCCAGCAGTGGGACGCGTTTCTCAACGACATCCGGACCGTGAGTGGCACCAGCCTCGCGTTCAATCTGAAGGTGCTGCGCAGCTTCGCGGCACCTGATTCGCCGCTGGTGCGGCTTGCCCGCGTAGCCGTGCACGAGACGACGCTCGCGCAGCCGATGACGGTGTCGGACGGTTCGCTGCTGCAGCGGGCCGCCGACCAGATCAATCAGAAGGCGGACAAGGCGCTGGGTATCCGGGCGTCGGAGCGCGTTGAACGGGAACTCGTCGACAATCACTTTGCGGCGCTGCGCGAGGTCGTTACCGGGAGCGTGGATGCGCAATCCGATACGCAACGTGCTGCCACACAGGCGGACAAGACGGGGCTGGATGGCGTTACCAACTTGCTGAACGACTATTACACGGCGCTCACCGTTGCCGACAATGCGTTGTCGAACAACAGCATGCCACCGGCGAGCGACGTAGCTGCGAAACTGAAAATGACGGCCGACACGATGCCGGCACCGTTTCGCGCCGTATTGCTGCAGCTTGCCGTCGATGGTTCGCGAGAAGTCAATCAGGGGATCGGCCAACTGCTGTCGCGCCAGATGCAGGCGGTGGTCGGCGACACTTGCCGGCTGACGATCGAAGGAAATTACCCGTTTTCGCCCGACAGCAAGCGCGACGTCGGTATCGACGACTTCACGCGCGTGTTTGCGCAGGGCGGCGTGATCGATGATTTCTTCGTGAAGACGCTGGCACTGTTCGTCGATACGTCCGCGAAGCCATGGCGCTATCGGACGCTGCCAGGCGCGACCGAGCCCGTACAGGGGCCGGACCTGGAGCCGTTCGAGCATGCGAAGGCAATCCGCGACATCTTTTTCAACGATCCCGGCCACAAGCAACTGACCTGGAAGGCTGACATCCGAATTCCCGAACTCGACCCGACGATCATGAGTCTGTCGCTCGACATCGATGGACAGACTACGCTCTATCAACATGGCCCGGTCGCGCCTTTCACGGTCACGTGGCCGGGACCGCGTGGCGGCGTCCACACGGAAATCACGGCCAGCCCGCGCATCCGGCCGGACACGTCGACGATTTCAACCGATGGCCCTTGGGCGTTGATGCGCCTGCTCGAGAAAGGTCGCGTGACGGAGACGGCGACGCCGGGCCGCACGCGCGTCGCGTTCAGTTTCGACGGGCGTCAAGCGGCGCTCGACGTCGCGAGCGCCGGGAGTGTCGCGAATCCGCTGACGAGCGACGTGCTGAAGACGTTCCGGTGCCCCAGCACGATGTCGGCGTTCAACCTGCCGGATAGCGGCCCGCCGCCGGGGTTGCCGCGAGGCATGTTGCCGGGGAGCGCGGGAAGCGCTTCCCGCTGAACCGGGAGGGATCGATCAAGATGACTCTTTCGACAACCGATCCGCTGGGCCACGCAGGCGCCGTGGCGTCGCCGCCTGTTGCCGCGCGGCTCACGGCCGCGGAGCAGGCGATCAACCCGCTGCTCGAAGCGTCGCGCGTTCTGTTGCAGGCATTGGCCGATACGCCCGAAATGCTCGATGCCGACGCTATTACACGGTGGCATCGATGGCTGGGGCAGGAAGTTCGTCTCTTCACCCGGATCTCCGGTGAACTCCAGCTCCGCCCCGAGCATGTCCGGCGCGCAAGCTATTGTCTGTGCTCCGCGCTCGACGAGGCGGCGATGCAGACGTCGTGGGGAAAGGGCGAAACAACCGGCGTCGAATGGCAGGACAACAGTCTGGCGAGTGTGTCGGGGCATGATCGTCAGGGCGGCGACCGTGTTTTCCAGCTGATCGACGAGGCAATGCGCGATCCGCGCGAGAACCTCGATCTGATTGAGTTGTACCAAAACGTACTCGATCTCGGGTTTCGTGGGCGATACCGATTTGAAGCAGGCGGTCACAAGCGCTTGCAGGTCATTCGCGAACACGTGCACGACGCGGTTATGACGGGTGGGCTGAGCGTGAATCGCGTCAGCGAGCCGCCGAAACGTACGCGACAGACGGTCGATCCGTGGGTACGTCCGGTGGCGGTGCGTCGATCGCGAGCGAGGTTCGTGGGAGGTCTCGCTGTTGCGTTATTGCTGGGGGCCGGGGGCTACGCCGCGGCGGACCGTTGGGTGCGCACGAAAGAGACCCCCCGGGCTTTGCCGCTTGATGCGCTCGCTCGAAACCTGGAACAGCGGCTTCGCGACGAGGTTGCCGCGGGGAATGTCGAACTGATCCGCGCTCCCGGGAGCGATACGTTGACGCTGCGGTTTGGCGGCCTGTTTGCGCCTGGTGATGCGGCGGTGGCGCCGTGGGGGGCTTCTGTCGTGGCTTCGGCCGGGCGGGAAATCGCGGTGCTGACCGGCAGTGCAACCGTGCATGTGGCGGGTTACGCGGACAGCACGTCGGCCCGTTCGACACGCCAAGCGTCTAACCAGGCGCTTTCCGAAGCGCGTGCCCGGCACGCGGCCCAGATTCTCGTTTCGGCTGGCGTATCGGCGCCGCGTATCAGTGTCGAGGGAAATGGCGAGGCCGATTCGCTGGCGGACAACGGAACCGCGGCGGGAAGGGCGAGAAATCGCCGCGTCGAAGTGACCATCACGGATTGACGTTCGATAGCTGGTAATCATCGCTGCGCGTCGTGTTCGCGCAGCCGGTGATGTTCTATCGGAATATCGCCGGCGACTGGCATCGCGATAGCACGCGCGATCACGACATCACGGAGGGCAGCAACGTACTGAACGTGCTGTCGACCTGGACGGAGGGTTTCCACGACCTGCAGTTGCGCCAGCTCGGCGGCAAATGGCGTCAGACGTTTGGCTGGTCTGCGGGTGATGGCGAGTATCAGCCGCGCGCTTCGAACCTGACGCAGGAATCCGACATGCAGGTATTCAAGGGCGGCATCGCCATGCGGATCGGCACGGTTCTGCTGATCTTTATAGTCTTCGATTACCGGGCGGATGGCGCGACGCTCGCGAATTCGTCGACGACGGCTTCGATCACTGCCTGCACGCGTGCGGTCTTGTACAGATCGGCATGCGCGACGAGCCACACGTCGAAATGATTGCATCGTCGGGGCATGAGGCGCACCAGTTCCGGCTCGGTTTCGGCGCGAAAGCACGGCAGCTCCGCGATGCCGAGCCCCGCAAGTGCGGCTTCGACCAGCATCATCGTCGACGATGTCTGGAACATCACGCGGCCGCGCGACGTCGATTCGCCGCACAGGGCGTCCCACATCGTGGGCACCACCGGCTGCTGGTACATCACCAGATCGTGTCCTTCGAACGCGCTGCCCGCGGCCGGTTCGCCACGCTCGGCCAGGTAGCGGCGCGATGCGTAGATGCCCGTTTCGAGATGCCCGAGCCGCCTGACGATCAGGTCCGGCGATTCCGGCCGCAACGTGCGAATCGCGAGATCCGCTTCGCGGCGCGTGAGATTGGCGATTTCGGTCGACGTCACGCACACGACGTCGATGCCGGCATGCCTGCGCCGCAAGCGGGCAATGGCGGGAATCACGAAACGCTTGCCGAGCGAGTCGGTCGTGGCAATGCGCACGGATCCCGCCAGCTGCTCGTCGAGCCCCATCACGCGCCGTTCGATCGTGAGCGACGCCCGTTCCATCGTTTCGGCCGGTTCGAGCAAGGCTTCGCCCGCGGTCGTCAGCACGTAGAGGGCCGGCGTTCGGAGAAACAGGCGGGCCGAGAGTTCGTCTTCGAGCGCGGCGATCCGACGCCCCACCGTCGCCTGATCGACGTTCAGTTGCGCCGCGGCGCCGCGCAGCGTGCCGGTGCGCGCGAGGGCCAGGAAGAAGCGGGCGTTGTCCCAGTTCATGCGGGTCGGCAGTGTCATCGGGCAGGGTGGCGGCAGACAGTGGAGATGCATATCTGCATCAGGCAAATGCGAAATTATCACTTTTCTGCATCGCGTGCCGTTTCTAGACTCCCGGCATCTGCCTGGAGGTTTCATGCCCGATTGCAATCCTGTTTCCCTTCCCGTATCCATCACGGCAGCGGGCCGCCCGACGGCCCGCGAACGCCGCTTCACGCTTGCGCTCGTCGCGATCGGAATGTTCATGGCGGTACTCGATACGACGATCGTCAACGTTGCGCTGCCAGCGATGCGCGCGAGTCTCGGTGCGACGGTCGCGGAGCTCGCGTGGATCGTCGACGCGTACACGCTCAGCTTCGCCGCGCTGATTCTCGCGGGCGGCGCGCTGTCCGACCGGTTCGGCGCCAAGCACGTCTACCTCGCGGGGCTGGCGCTGTTCGTCGCCGCATCGGCGGGATGCGGCTTCGCATCGTCCGTGGCCATTCTCGTGGCCGCGCGACTCGTGCAGGGCATGGGCGCCGCGCTCTTTTTGCCCGCGTCTCTCGCGGTCGTGCGCAGCACCTTCGACGTGCCTGCTGAGCGGGCGCGGGCGATTGCGGTATGGGCGGGCATCGCGTCGGTTGCGGTGGCCGTGGGGCCGGTGCTGGGCGGTATCCTCGTGGACGATTTCGGCTGGCGCAGCGCGTTCCTGATCAATGTGCCGACCGGCGCGGTCGCGTTTGCCGGGGCGGCCGTACTCGTCCGGGCGTCGGTCGCGCGGCAAACGCGCCACTTCGATTGGGCCGGCCAGTGTGTCGGTGCGATGGCGCTCGGCGCGCTGTGTTTCGCCGTGATCGAACTGCCGACGCGCGGCCCGGGCGCGGCGGAAGTCCGGTGCGCGCTTCTGGTCGCCGGACTCGCCGCAGCCGCGCTGGTCGTCATCGAGCGGCGTGCTCGCGATCCGATGGTTCCGCTGGCGTGGTTTCGCAATCGCACCTTCGTCGCGATGAACCTGATGGGCAGCCTCGTCTATGTCGGCTACTTCGGCTTGCTGTTCGTGCTGAGCCTGTACCTGCACGGGCGCTTCGGCATGAGCGCGCGGCAGACGGGGCTGACGCTGTTGCCGTTCGCGCTGAGCCTGTCGCTCGGCAATCTGTTGTCCGGAAAATTGCAGGGCCGGGTGCACCCGGTCCGGCTGATGGCGAACGGTCTCGGGATGGCGGCGCTGGCCATTCCGGCAATCGCGGCCGCGCTTGCGCTGCGCGCGCCGTGGCCGGTGGCCTGGACGGCGATGGCCGCATTCGGCACCGGGACCGCGCTGTCCGTGGCGCCGATGATCTCGACCGTACTCGAACAGGTGCCCGCGGACGCGGCGGGTGTGGCGTCAGGATTCCTCAATGCGGCGCGACAGGCAGGAAGCCTGTTCGGCGTGGCCATCGCCAGCGCCGCGACGATGCTGTTGCCGAATCCGACCGCCGCGCTGTGGGCGATCGCGGTGGTCGGTGGTGTCGCCTATGCGACGGCCGCCCTTGCCGCGCGGACGGCAGGCACGGCGAAAACCGCGCAGCGAAGCCGCTGACGCGCGAATCGCGTGGTCTGCACGGTGGTACGGCGGCACGCAGGCCACCGCGCAGGCACGTGCGGCCGCGCGACTGGACGCCGCACGGAATGTGGAGGACCATTTCATCGACATGCCGCGAACGCGCGTGCGTCATCGCTGCCCGTTCGTGCCGCCCCCAATCCTGCCGAACCCGTCGAGCGAAACATCATGGAACCCGATCAACAGACTGCCGAGCCGATCCTGTTGCGCGAGGTGCGCGACGGCGTCGTCACGCTGCGGCTGAACCGGCCGCAGCAGTTCAACGCGTTGTCCGAAGCGATGCTCGCGAGCCTGTACGACGCGTTCGGTGCGCTGGCGGCCGATCCGCACGTGCGCTGCGTCGTGCTGGCCGCGCAAGGCAAGGCGTTCTGCGCCGGCCACGACCTGCGGCAGATGCGCGGCAAGCCGGAACTCGACTACTACCGCTCGCTGTTCGCGCAGTGCAGCCGCGTGATGCTCGCGATGCGCGCATTGCCGGTGCCGGTGATCGCGCGTGTGCAGGGCATCGCGACGGCCGCCGGCTGCCAGCTCGTCGCCGCGTGCGACCTGGCCATCGCGGCCGACACCGCGCGCTTCGCGGTATCGGGCATCAACGTCGGGCTGTTCTGTTCGACGCCGGCCGTCGCGTTGAGCCGCAACGTCACGGCGAAGCGCGCGTTCGACATGCTCGTGACCGGGCGCTTCGTCGATGCGGCGACGGCCGCCGCGTGGGGGCTCGTCAACGAGGCCGTGCCCGAGGACGCGCTCGACGCGGCCGTCGCGCGCAAGGTCGCGGAGATCGTCGCGAAGAGCCCGGCCGCGGTGCGCTACGGCAAGCAGATTTTCTATCGCCAGCGCGAGTTGCCGCTCGACGAAGCGTATGCGTATGCAGGCGACGTGATGGCGCGCAACATGATGGAAGAGGATGCCGGCGAAGGGATCGACGCGTTCCTCGAGAAGCGGAAGCCGACGTGGCGCTCGTAGTACCTCGCCGGATCGGCCGGTCGAGCGGAGCGGAAGGGCTGTAACAAACGCGTATTCCCCGGCTCCGGTTTCCCGTCCGCCGGCACGTAAACGGACCGCCCGAGGCGGCCCGCAAGTGAAGCGGCACGCGCGGCGGCGCGGTAGTGTGCGCCGCAGCATCGACCTCGGTCAGTGCCCGTAGCTCCCGGTCCGCAGCGCCGGCTGCGCGGTCGACGCGCCGGGCGGCACGATCACGACCGGCACGCGGCGCGCGAGCGCGCACATCAGCTCGTAGCCGATCGTGCCGCTGGCTTCCGCGACATCGTCCACCTTCACCTGGTCGCCCCACAGCTCGACGCTCGATCCGATGCCCGCGTCCGGGCACGGCGTCAGGTCGACGGTCAGCATGTCCATCGACACGCGGCCGACGACGCGCGTCATCACGCCGTCCACCGCGATCGGCGTGCCGGTCGGCGCATGGCGCGGATAGCCGTCCGCGTAGCCGCACGCGACGACGCCGATCCGCATCGGCCGGTCGGCCGTGAAGCGGCGGCCGTAGCCGACGGTTTCGTCCGGCGACAGCGTCTGCACGCCGATGATCCTGCTCATCAGCGTCATCGCGGCCATCAGCGGCGTGTCGGCGATATGCCGCGCCGAGCCGGTCGGCGACGCGCCGTACAGGATCGTGCCGGGCCGCACCCAGTCGCGGTGCGCGCGCGGATGCCACAGCACGGCCGCCGAATTCGATACCGAGCGTTCGCCCGGAATCCCGGCCGTGGTCGCGTTGAACTGATCGAGTTGCCAGTCGACCTCGCCTTCGTCCGCGTTCGCGAAATGCATCATCAGCGTGATCCTGCCGATCGACGGCGCGCTCGCCGCGCGTTCCCACGCGGCGCGGAACGCGGCGGGCCGGTAGCCGAGCCGGTTCATCCCGGAATTCATCTTGAGCTGGATGTCGACCGGCTGCTGCGGCTTCGCGGCGATCAGCAGGTCGAGCTGCTCGTCGCAGTGCACGGCCACCGTCAGCCGATGGCGATCGGCCAGTTCGATGTCGGCCGGCTCGAAGATCCCTTCGAGCAGCAGCACGGGCTTGTCCCAGCCGAGCTCGCGCACGCGCACGGCTTCGTCGAGATCGAGCAGCCCGATGCCGTCGGCGGCCGCGAGGCCCGGGTAGATCCGTTCGATGCCGTGGCCGTATGCGTTGGCCTTGATGATGGCCCACACGCGCGACTGCGCAGCGGTGCGGCGGATGAAGTCGAGGTTGTGGCGGACGGCGTCGGGGCGGATATGGGCGACGATGGGACGGGGCATGGCGATGGCTCGGGTCGGATGTCGTTCGGCGCGCGGCGGCGCGCCCGGATCGGCAGGCTGGCGCGGTTATGCGCCAAGCCAGTGTTGAGCGCTATCTTATTGGTGTTCGACCAGTTTTAATTAACGTATTTGTGGATGATTTGGTGGAAATTGGGGTGGCGGACTACGCTGACCGCAGCCGTCGGCGGCACGTGCAGCCGAGTCTCCCGTCTAGAAAACCGGTGCGTGAACAGCGTGGCGCGATGCTAAGCTCTCGACGATTTTGTCATTGAGCAATGTAATTATCATAAAGGAGGAGACTTTGATGACGACGTCCCAGCTGTGCCTGTTCATCGTGGCGCTGTTGCCGTTCCCGCTGACGTTCCTGGCCAAGGCTCGCAAGGGCTACGACAACCGTACGCCGCGCGACTACCTGGCGAAACTCGAAGGCTGGCGTGCGCGGGCGCAGGCCGCGCACCAGAACGCGTGGGAAGCGCTTGCGCTGTTCACGGCCGCGCTGGTGGTCGCGTGGCACAACGGCGCGAACGCGCATCACGTCGACCAGCTCGCGATGGGCTTCGTTGCGATCCGCATCGTCTATCCGCTGATGTACCTGCTGAACTGGGCGTCGCTGCGTTCGCTCGTGTGGTTCGGCGGGATGGTGTGCGTCGTCGCGCTGTTCTTCGCCACGCCGTAACCGGCCGTTGAGAAGCGGTGCCGGCTTCGCGTGCCGGCGCTGCTAGGCGCCGCCCGCGCCCCGCGCGTGACTGTCGTTGGATGCGGGCGCAACGATCTTGGCGACGAACGGCGGCGCGTCCGCTTCGCGGCGCAGGAACGCGATCAACGGATCGAGCAGCCGGTGCCGCGTCGACGGATGGCGGCGCAGCACGAAGCGCCATGACGCGTCGCGCTGGAGGCCCGGCACCAGCGGCACCAGACGTCCGCTGCGCAGTTCGGGCTCGATGAGCGGCACGCGGCCGAGCGCGATGCCCGCACCGCCCACCGCCGCGCCGATCACCTGGCTGAAACTGCTGTAGCGGACGATCTTCGTTTCGAAATCGTCCGGCAAGCCGAACTCCGATGCCCAGTTGCGCCAGTCGATCTCGGGGCTGTTTTCGTGCATTTCCTGCAGCAGCCGCGAGCGGCACACGTACCCCGATGCGTACGGATACAGCTCGGGGCTACATACCGGAAACACGGTCTCCCGCATCAGCACGTCGTCGTCGGCCCGCAGCCGGTGCGCGGGCACGTGCACGATCGCCAGATCGATGCCGCTGCGCGCGAAATCCGGTTCATCTTCGAGCACGACGGCATGCAGCGGCGTTTCGGGATGAAGCGACGAGAATTCCGCGAGACGGCGTGCGAGCCACATCGACGAAAACGGCGCATTGGCGGAAACGGTGAGCCGTTGCGCGGTGCCGCGAATCTCGGCGCAGGCGTCGGTCAGGCGCGACAGCGCGTCGCTGACGGCCGGCAGCAGGCGTGCGCCGGCCGGCGTGAGGCCGATGCCGCCGAGCCCCGTGCTGCGTTCGAGCAGCCGCGCGCCGAGCGATTCCTCGAGCGCGCGGATCTGGTGGCTGACCGCGCTGGTCGATACGTTCAGCTCGGCCGCCGCGCGCGCGAACCCGCCGAGGCGGACAGCCGCCTCGAAAGCCCGCAGTGCGCTAAGGGGAGGAAGGTGCGACATGCGGGGTATTGTAGTTGACTCAACACCCGTTGAAAAATCATCTTTTGCCGCGCGCGGGCCGCGCAGGTAGCCTCGATCCGGTCAAGAAAAACCGCACCGAAACACCGACTGGAGGGCTTCATGTATTTCGACCGACGACTATGGGCAATGATGGCGGGACTACGCTGGCGGGTGGCCGCGGCCGTCGCGCTCGGGCTGCTCGCGATGGGTGTCGGCATCCTCCGTTTCGTGTTCCTCGGCCGCGTGCTGGCGCTGGTCTTTTCCGCCGCGCCGGTGCGCAGCATCGCCGAAGCCGTCGTTGCAACGGCGGCCTGCGTGCTGCTGCGCGCATGGCTCGACCATCGCCGCACGGTGCTCGCGCAGCACACGGCCGGGCGCGTGCAGGCCACGCTGCGCGCGCGGCTGTTCGACCGGATCGCCGCGCTCGGCCCCGCATGGTTCGGCGGCGAACGCACGGGCGGCGTGATGCTGGCCGTCGTCGACGGCGTCGAGCAACTGCAGACCTTCTTCGGCGTCTACCTGCCGCAGCTCGTGATCGCCGCGTGCGCGCCGGTGATGATCTTCGCGGTGCTCGCATGGTGGGACGTGCCGACGGCCGCGATCCTGCTGGTCGCGGCGCTCGTCACGCTCGCGCTGCCGCAGCTCGTGCATCGCGCCGACCGGCGCGCGGCGCTCGCACGCTCGGCCGCCTTCAAGGCATTCGGCGAGGAGTTTCTCGATGCGGTGCAGGGCCTGCCGACATTGAAGGCGTTCGGGCAGAGCACCGCGTTCGGCGCGAAGCTGGCCGCGAAGGCGCGCGCGTTGTCCGACAGCACGTTCTGGGTGCTCGCGCTCGGCCTGCTGACGCGGCTCTTCACCGATCTCGGCACCGGCCTCGGCGCGGCCGCGGCGATCGCGGTCGGCGCGTGGCGCGTGCGGCACGGCGACATGAGCCTCGAGGCGCTGCTGATCGTGCTGATGGCCGGCAGCGAGATCTTCCGGCCGCTGCGCGACCTGCGCGCGGTGCTGCATCAGGGAATGATCGGCCAGTCGGCGGCGAATGCAATCCACGCGCT
Source organism: Burkholderia sp. DN3021 (assembly GCF_049805555.1). NCBI lineage: Bacteria > Pseudomonadati > Pseudomonadota > Betaproteobacteria > Burkholderiales > Burkholderiaceae > Burkholderia > Burkholderia sp. DN3021. Next base: position 66,798 of record NZ_JBNCAB010000010.1, read on the forward strand.
GCTCGACGCGGGCAGCCATGCGCCGGCCGCCGATGCGCCGCGCGTGACGGGCTTGCGGCCGGAGATCGTGTTCGACGGCGTCAGCTTCGCGTATCCGGGGCGCCGCGCGGACGCGCATGCGGCGCTGAGCTTCTCGGTCCGCGAAGGCGAGACGGTGGCGATCGTCGGCCCGAGCGGCGCGGGCAAGTCGACCATCGTGCGCCTGCTGCTGCGCCAGCATGACGCGCAGGGCGGCGCGATCCACATCGGCGGCCACGACGTGCGCACGCTCGACGCCGACCAGGTACGCGAGATGATCGCGGTCGTCGCGCAGGATGCGACGCTGTTCGACGGCAGCGTCGCCGACAACCTGCGGCTCGGCCGCCCCGATGCGAGCGACGCGGACATGATCGCGGCCGCGCGCGCCGCCAACGCGCACGATTTCATCTCGGCGCTGCCCGACGGTTACGCGACGCGCATCGGCGAACGCGGGCTGATGCTGTCGGGCGGCCAGCGCCAGCGCATCGCGATTGCCCGCGCGCTGCTGCGCGATGCGCCGATCCTGCTGCTCGACGAGGCGCTGTCGTCGGTCGACGCGGAAAACGAGGCGCTGATCCAGCAGGCGCTCGACCGGCTCACGCGCGGGCGCACGACGCTCGTGCTCGCGCACCGGCTGTCCAGCGTGATCGGCGCCGACCGCATCCTGGTGCTCGACCAGGGGCAGGTGGTCGACGAAGGGACGCACGCGGCGCTGATCGCGCGCGACGGTCCGTATCGCCGGCTGATGGGGCCGCAACTGGAGGCGGTCGCCGAATCGATCGGCGCGGCGACGGCGGCCGGCGCCACCGCGCGTGCGTCGTCGGGCCCGCAGGTCAGGCCGCTGAACGACGACGCGGCGACGATCGGCTGGCCGGAAACGTTGCGGACGCTGCTGCGCTTCGTGCGTCCGTGGAAGAGCAAGGTCGCGCTGACCGTGCTGTTCGGGATCGGCCGTGTGCTCGCGTTCGTCGGCGTCGGCGTGATCGGCGCGCTGGTGGTCGGCGCTGTGTCGGCCGGTCACGCGAGCATGGCGCTCGTCGCGGCGCTGCTCGTGATCGCGCCGGTGGCGGCCGTGCTGCACTGGCTCGAATCGTGGCTCGCGCACGACATGGCGTACCGGCTGCTCGCGGAAATGCGCATCGCGCTGTTCGCGACGCTCGAACGCCTCGCGCCGGCCGGGCTGCTGCGTCGCCGTTCCGGCGATCTCGTCGCGCTCGCGACGCAGGACGTGGAGACGGTCGAGTATTTCTATGCGCACACGCTGGCGCCCGCGTTCGTCGCGGTGCTTGTGCCGGCCGGCGTGCTGGTGCTGCTCGCGTCGATCGCGTGGCCGCTCGCGCTCGTGCTGCTGCCGTTCCTGCTGTGGGCCGGGCTGGCGCCCGTGCTGGCCCGCCGCGACGTCGACCGGCTCGGCACCGGCGCGCGCGAAGCGCTCGGCCAGCTCGGCGCGCACCTGACCGAAACGATCCAGGGGCTCGCGGAGCTGACCGCGTTCCAGGCGATCGCGCGTCGGCGCGAAGCGTTCGTGGCCGAGGTCGATGCGTATCGGAAGCAGCGCGCGAAGCTGCTCGACGACCTGTCGACGCAAAGCGCCGCGCTGGAAATCGCGAGCGGGCTCGGCGGGCTGGCCGTCGCGGCGCTCGGCGCGCTGCTGTGCGCGCGCGGCTGGTTTCCGCGCGAGTCGTTGCCGCTGCTGGTGCTGGTCGCGGTGGCCGCGTTCATGCCGGTTGCCGAAATCGGCCAGGTCGCGCGCCAGCTCGCCGACACGATCGCGTCGACGCGACGGTTGCGCGCGCTCGAGAAGGAGCCCGTGACCGTAACGGACGGCACGCAGCCGATGCCCGGCAACCCGGCGGTGCGCTTCGAGGAAACGTGCTTCACGTATCCGGGCCGCGGCGTGCCCGCGATCGACCGCGTGAGCTTCGAGGTGCCGGCCGGCAGCACGGTTGCGCTGGTCGGCGCGTCGGGCGCCGGCAAGTCGACGGTCGCGAGCCTGCTCCTACGCTTCTGGGATCCGCAGCACGGCCGCGTGACGCTCGGCGGCGTCGACCTGCGCGACCTGCGGCTTGACGACCTGCGGCAGCACATCGCGCTCGTTGCGCAGGATACCTATCTTTTCAACGACACGCTCGAAGCGAACATCCGGCTCGCCGCGAGCGACGCGTCCGACGCGGACGTGCAGCGCGCGATCGATCATGCGGCGCTCGGCGAATTCGTCGCGCGGCTGCCGGACGGGCTCGCGACGCGCGTTGGCGAGCGCGGCGTCCAGCTGTCGGGCGGCCAGCGCCAGCGTGTCGCGATCGCGCGCGCGTTCCTGAAGGATGCGCCCGTGCTGATCCTCGACGAGGCGACGTCCCACCTGGACACGATCAGCGAGCAGCAGATTCGCGCGGCGCTGGACGACCTGATGACGCAGCGCACGTCGATCATCATTGCGCACCGGTTGTCGACCGTGCGCAATGCCGACACGATTCTCGTGATCGAGCAGGGCAGCGTCATCGAGGCCGGGCGTCATGCGGAACTGATGGCGCGGCAGGGTGCGTATGCGCGGCTCGTGTCGCATCAGGCGAGCGGGGTGGCGGCGTGATCGAAGCCGTATCGGTGTGCCGCCGGCCGGCGTTCAGGCGCGAATCCCGCAACGCTCGTTGAGGCGCGCCGGCGGTTGCCGGCTCCGCGGGCACGACCACCCCGGCACGACGCCGTGTCGAATCGCTGACTCCCTGCGCGAACGGCGGCGGATCGTGGCGAATGCGCTCGCGGTTGCGCCGTCGTCATCCCGCCGCACGTGTTGCACGGGATGGCAAACCTGCGGGCGCACACCAAACGCGACCATCCTCTCTCACGTTCCGCCATCCGCCCGTGCGGCGCGACCCGGCCCGGGCGCTCCGCTCCGGCCATGCCCCGATTCCTCCGATGTATCCCGCCAGCACGGCCCGGGTTTGTCTCGATGCAATTCCCCGTTGCGCACTTTTTTGTTGTCGTAGTATCGCCGTTGACAACACATGTTGCACTACGGTCTAATTCAACATCGCATGTTGCGGTGCGGCTTGATGTCGTCGTTCCCGCCGGCCGGCTGGCCGGCTACATCGCTCAATCATGCGGAGAGAAACCATGAGTCGCCGTTCCTTCCTGAAAGCCGTCGCGGTCGTTGCCGCGCTCGGCGCAAGCCTCGCGCACGCGGATACCAGGACGCTCGTCGTCGGGACCGATACGTCGTTCATGCCGTTCGAGTTCAAGCAGGGCGACAAGTACGTCGGCTTCGATCTCGATCTGTGGGCGGAGATCGCGAAGGACCAGGGCTGGAAATACACGATCCAGCCGATGGATTTCGCGGGCCTGATCCCGGCGCTGCAGACGCAGAACATCGACGTCGCGCTGTCGGGGATGACGATCAAGGAGGAGCGCAAGAAGGCGATCGACTTCTCCGCGCCGTACTACGACAGCGGCCTCGCGGCGATGGTGCAGGTCGGCAACACGACGATCAAGTCGATCGACGACCTGAACGGCAAGGTGATCGCCGCGAAGACGGGCACCGCGACGATCGACTGGATCAAGGCGCACCTGAAGCCGAAGGAGATCCGCCAGTTCCCGAACATCGACCAGGCCTATCTCGCGCTTGAAGCCGGCCGTGTCGACGCGGCGATGCACGATACGCCGAACGTGCTGTTCTTCGTGAACAACGAAGGCAAGGGCAAGGTGCAGGTCGCGGGGCAGCCGGTCAGCGGCGACAAGTACGGGATGGGTTTTCCGAAGGGCAGCGCGCTCGTGCCGAAGGTCAACGCGTCGCTCGTGAAGATCAAGGCCGACGGCCGCTACGCGCAGATCTACAGGAAGTGGTTCGGCGCCGAGCCGCCGAAGATGTGAGCGTGACGGCGCAACAGCGCGCGGCCGTGCGGCCGCGCCGGTCTTGAATCGAACGGGGAGCGACAAGTGAATTTCGATTGGTCGGCGATCTGGGCGGCGTTGCCGGACCTGATGGACGGGGTCCGGTTGACGGTGTTCATCGCACTTTTCGGGCTGGTGGGCGGCTTCATCGTCGGGATGATCGCGGGCATGTTCCGCGCATACGGACCGAAGGCGATGAACGTGCTCGCACAGGTCTACATTGAACTGATTCGCGGCACGCCGATCGTCGTGCAGGTGATGTTCCTGTATTTCGCGCTGCCGTTGCTCGCGCACATCCGGATCGACGGCCTGACGGCCGCGATCATCGCGATCACGGTGAATTCCGGCGCATATCTCGCTGAAGTGGTGCGCGGCGCGCTGCTGTCGATCCCGAAGGGACTGACGGAAGCGGGGCTCGCGATGGGCTTGTCGATGCCGCGCGTGCTGCTGAAGGTGGTCGGGCCGCTGGCGTTCCGGCGGCTGATTCCGCCGCTCGGCAACCAGTGCATCGTGAGCCTGAAGGACACGTCGCTGTTCATCGTGATCGGCGTCGGCGAACTGACGCGCAAGGGGCAGGAAATCATCGCGGGCAATTTCCAGGCGGTCGAGATCTGGAGCGCGGTGGCTGTCATCTACCTGATGCTGACCGGTGCGATGACGCTGACGCTGCGGCTCGTCGAAAAGCGGATGAGGATCCTTTGACGTCCCTGCTTCCCTGAAGAGGAGCAATTCCCACAACTGGCGATGCACGTCCGCATCGGAGAATGTTCAACGCAGCGTTGGTATCTCGATCATGCACGACACCACAGCCACTGCAGGTCCACTCTCTTATTCGCAGCCCCGCGATACCTTTCGGCCGCGTCGTGCTGTCATTCGACCCGCACGCCGAACAGGACTGGGTAGAACCGCTTTCGTCCACTTCCTCAAACGAGGCTCCGTGCGCGATCGCTTTGTAGCGGAGCTTGTTTCGGAAGGACGACCAGGATGCGTCATAGACGCTTCTCGCCATCCTGGTTCTGGCGAGTTTCGCGGCGGACACGTTGCCGACCGCGATGTAGTCGAAGCGTCGAATCAGATCGAGCGCGAGCTTGTGCTGGAAATCGGCGCGGGCGTTCGTCACCTTGGCGTGCAGCTTCGCGATATGCCGCTTGTGCTTTCGCGCGCGTTGGGCTTTCGCCAGCTTTTCAGCCGCGCGTTGACCGAAGCGGTCGTTCGGCAGCTTTTCGCCGGTCGAAAGTGTGGCGAAGTCTTTCAGGCCGAGATCGATGCCGACGCCGGAATGGATCGGGCGAGCCTGAACGTCGGACATCTCAATCACGATGTTCAGGAACCAGTTGCCACGCGCATCCTGCGCGAAGTTGGTTCCGTCCTTGATCTTGCCTTCGGGAAGCGGGCGACTGCTGAACACGCGAAAGGTATTTCCTGCGAAGCGAAATGCATCGCCCTCGCGCTTCAGGTCGCGGCCCTTCAGCGGTACCCAGCCGAGCGATTTCCTGCCGCGATAGCGCAGGTAGGGCCGACGGTGCTGGCTGCGCGATTTCGCGTACTGCTCGCACGTTGCGTTGACGGTACCGGAGTGGATCCCGAGTTCCTTGCTGCTACCCGTGGTCAGCACGTTCAGGTCAAAACCCGTCGGCCACTTCTTGTTCCACTTGAGCGCGTGCTTCTGCGTGTCGTTGCAGAAGTTCCAGACGTAGTTCACCGCACGGCTCTGCTTGTTAAGCAGTCCGTTGAGCGACTTTACCCGGTAGCGGTAGACAAGGATCATGCTCGCCACTCTAATGTTGGAGCGCTGTCTGTCAACAACGCTTTTTTCCGCTTTGCCAAAAATTGCAGCGTTTCCTGGAGCATCCTATGAGCATGATCGAATTCCAGAACGTGTCGAAGAGCTTCGGCCACGTGCCGGTGCTGAAGCACATCGACCTGAAGATCGACGCGGGCGAGGTGGTGGTCGTGATCGGCCCGTCGGGGTCGGGCAAATCGACGATGCTGCGCTGTATCAACGCGCTCGAGAAAATCACCGGCGGCGAACTGCTCGTCGACGGCCAGAGCGTGCGCGGCAACGCGACCACGATCCGCAACATCCGGCTCGAAGCCGGCATGGTGTTCCAGCAGTTCAACCTGTTTCCGCAAATGACCGCGCTCGAGAACGTGATGTTCGGGCCGATCCAGGTGCGCGGCGCATCGCGCGCCGACGCGCGCGACCAGGCGATGGCGCTGCTCGACAAGGTCGGCCTCGAATCGCGCGCGAATCATTACCCGTCCGAGCTGTCGGGCGGCCAGCAGCAGCGCGTCGCGATCGCGCGCGCGCTCGCGATCCGGCCGCGGCTGATGCTGTTCGACGAGCCGACGTCGGCGCTCGATCCGGAATTGCGCCACGAAGTGCTGAAAGTGATGCAGGATCTTGCAACCGAAGGGATGACGATGATCGTCGTCACGCACGAGATCGGCTTCGCGAAGCGGGTCGGCACGCGCCTGCTGTTCATGGATCAGGGCGGGATTGCCGAGGACGGCCATCCGGTCGACCTGATCGACCGGCCGCCGACGCCGCGCCTGAAGGAGTTCCTGAAACACGTGTCCTGAACGAAACCGATACATTCGACATGCCGCTTTCCCTTTCGCCCGTCATCGCCGGCGCGCCGTTCGATATCGGCGTGCGCCTCGGCGAACTCGCCCGTCCCGTGTTCGATGCGTACATGCAGCAGAGCAGCGCATGGCAGGCCGTGCGCCGCTGGCGCGGCCATCCGTTCGTCGGCGCGCTGCGGCAGGCCGCGCTGGCCGCGTACCCCGATCTCGTCGCGGAACTGGACGGGATCGCGGCGGGCATCGGCTGGCCGGCCGAGGACATCTTCCTCTGGAACTGCCGCGGCGAGCTGATCCACAACGCGCCGGACGGCTGTACGACGCTCGCCGCGCGCGACGCGGACGGCACGCGCTGGATCGCGCACAACGAGGACGGCGACCCGTTCCTGCGCGAGCGCTGCCTGCTCGTCGACGTGCAGCCGGCAGGCAAGCCGGGCTTCATCAGTTTCTACTACCCCGGTTCGCTGCCGGGCCATACGTTTGCCGCGAACCGCGCGGGTATCGCGCAGGCGATCAACAACCTGCGGATTCGCACGCCGGCACCGGGCGTGCCGCGGATGATCCTCGCGCGTGCCGTGCTCGACGCGACGTCGCTCGACGCGGCGGCCGACGTGCTGCGCCTGCATGCCCGCGCGAGCGGTTTTCATCACACGCTCGGCGCGACCGGCGATGCGCGGCTGCTGAGCATCGAAGCGAGCGCCGCGCGTTGTTCGGTGATTGACGTGACAAGGCTTGCCGGCCATGCGAACCATCTCGTGCATCCCGGCTGCGAAGCAGAGGCGCAGATCGTCACGCAATCGTCGGCCGACCGCCAGCGGCGCGTCGATGCGCTGACGCCCGGCATCGACGCGATCGACGAAGCCGCGCTGCTGCGCGTGCTCGGCGATCGCGCGCCGGAAGGACTGCCGATCTACCGCGACGACCCGGCCGACCCCGACGACGAGAACACGCTCGCGACCGCGGTGTTCGCGATCGGCGCGGCGGCGATCGGTTTCACCATTTACCAGCACGGCACGCAGCGCTTCGCGACGCGCATCGTGCCGTCCGGGCGCGCGCACGGCGCGTCCTGATCCATGAGGCAACGCATGACGACCGTTTTCCATCGCGCCCCGCGCGCGACCTTGCCCGTCGCCGTCGCAGGCGACGGCATCGAGATCATCGACTCGACCGGCAAACGCTATATCGACGCATGCGGCGGCGCGGCCGTCTCGTGTCTCGGCCACAGCAACCAGCGCGTGATCGACGCGATCAAGCGCCAAGCGCAGCAACTGCCGTACGCGCATACGTCGTTCTTCACGACCGACGTGGCCGAGGAACTGGCCGACCGGCTCGTCGACGCCGCGCCGGCCGGCCTCGAACACGTGTATTTCGTATCGGGCGGCTCCGAGGCGATCGAGGCCGCGCTGAAGCTCGCGCGCCAGTATTTCGTCGAGAAAGGCGAGCCGCAGCGCCGCCATTTCATCGCGCGGCGCCAGAGCTATCACGGCAACACGCTCGGCGCGCTCGCGATCGGCGGCAATGCGTGGCGGCGCGAGCCGTTCCTGCCTCTGCTGATCGAAGCGCATCACGTGAGCCCGTGTTATGCGTATCGCGACCAGCAGGCGGGAGAAACCGACGAAGCGTATGCGCAGCGCCTGGCGGACGAGCTCGAGCAGAAGATCGTCGAACTCGGCGCGGAAAACGTCGCGGCATTCGTCGCGGAAACGGTGGTGGGCGCAACGGCCGGCGCGGTGCCGCCGGTACTCACATACCTGAAGAAGATTCGCGCGGTGTGCGACAAGTACGGTGTACTGTTGATTCTCGACGAGATCATGTCGGGGATGGGGCGCACGGGCTACCTGTACGCGTGCGATGAAGACGGCGTCGCGCCCGATCTGCTGACGATCGCGAAAGGGCTCGGAGCGGGCTACCAGCCGATCGGCGCGACGCTCGTGAGCGACCGCATCTACCGGACGATCGTCGACGGGTCGGGCTTTTTCCAGCACGGCCACACGTACCTCGGCCATGCGACCGCGTGCGCGGCCGCGCTCGAGGTGCAGCGCGTGATCGCCGAAGAGAAGCTACTCGACAACGTGAAGGCGCGCGGCGAGCAGTTGCGCGCATCTTTGCGCGAGCATTACGGCGCACATCCGCATATCGGCGACGTGCGCGGCCGCGGGCTGTTCGTCGGCGTCGAGCTGGTGCGCGATCGCGACAGCAAGGCGACCTTCGATCCCGCGCTGAAGCTGCATGCGGCGGTCAAGCGCGAAGCGATGCAGCGCGGCTTGATGGTGTATCCGATGGGCGGGACGATCGACGGTGTCCACGGCGATCACATCCTGATCGCGCCGCCGTTCATCTGCACCGCGCAGCAGATCGATACGATCGTCGAGCGGCTGTCGGGCGCGATCGACGCGGCGCTTGCTGCGGCCGGCGCGTGACGGCATCGATGCACTGAACCCTTACCGGAATCACCATGACAGACAGACTGCCACCCTTCGACCCTGCGTCGGCCACCGACGCACAGAAAGCCGTGCTGGCCGATATTCTCAGCGGCCCGCGCGGCAACCTGAACGGGCCGTTTCTCGGCTGGATCGCGAGCCCCGAGCTGGCCCAGCACGCGCAGAAGCTCGGCGCATTCTGCCGCTATCGCACGGGTCTGCCGCTGCGGCTGTCGGAACTCGCGATTCTCGTGACGGCCGCGCGCTGGCGCTCGCAGGCCGAGTGGCACATCCACCATCCGATCGCGCTCGACGCGGGTGTACCGGCCGCGACCGCCGATGCGATCCGGCGCGGCGTCGAACCGGCATTCGAGTCGGACGACGACGCGTTGATCCATGCGTTCGCGAGCGAGCTGTACGATACGCGGCGCGTCAGCGACGCGACGTTCGCGCGTGCGCAGGCCCGCTTCGGTCACGAAACCGTCGTGAATCTCGTCGCGCTGCTCGGCTACTACGCGCTCGTCGCGATGACGCTGAACACGTTCGGCATGCGTGCGGACGGGCAAACCGATTTGCCGTTTCCGGAGTAATCGCCGTGCAAGTGGCCGCGCATTGATCGTGCCGGAACGGCGGCCACGATACGTCTGACGATCGCGCCGCCGGCATCAATGCAACCAAATGTATTCATGCGGGATCAACGGCCGATGGCCGCGTATCATGGCTTGTTCACGTCGATATGATCGGTGAGCAAGCATGACGAGTACCCGCAAGACCTTGATGATCGCCGGAGGGCTCCTGGTAGCCGCAGCCGGCACAGCATACGTGATGCTCCTGCGCGCGGACCACCGTGCGATCGAAGACGCCGGCATCGGCGATTCGGCCGCGCCGGTTGCCACGGCGCCAGCGAACAACGATCACGCGGTGCAGGGCGCCATCGCGCCGCCGGCACCGGCTGCCGCGACGGCAGCCCATCCCGATACGGCACCGAAACAGGCGGCTGTTCCGCCGCCTCCACCCGCACCGGTGACCGCGCCGGCGCCTGCACCGGCAGCACCCGCGCGCGTCAGCGCCGCACCTGCATCTGTCCCCGCCGTTCCGGTTGTCAGCGAGAAAGCGCAGCCGGTGACGAAACCGAGCGCGCCGCCGCCGAAGGTCAACGTCGTGACGGTCGATGCGCAGGATTCGACCCCGCCGGCTGCACAGCAGGCGCAACCGGCTCAGCCGGCCGCCCCGGCGCAGGTCACGCAACGCGCGCCGCGCAAGCGCGACGGCCTCGAACGCCACGCGGCCGCTGCGCCTGCCGCAACAAAATCCGCAACGAAAGCCGAAACGCCGGAGACGGCCGAACTCGTCAGGGAATCGGCGAAGCTCGATCCGTCGTTGCCGCCGCCGCCGATGTCGTCGATGTCGTCGAGTTCCGGTTCGTATCGGCAGGGCGGTTCGTCGTCGGGCGCGAATCCGGTTGCCGCCGCGATGACCGAGCAACTGGTCAGGCAGTCGAGTAGTTTGAAGTCGACGACGCCAGTGCCGGCGAACGGCGATTCAACCGCGACCAAGTAACCACGCGTTCGGCTTCCGAATAAAAAGGACCCCGCACGCCGACCAAGGCATGCGGGGCCAAGAGAGACAAACCGTTGCGACGATGCGCTGAGGTGTGTTACGCGGCGACCGCTTCTTCGGTCTGCGGCTGAGCGGCTGCCGCCGGCGTCACGTCCTGCCGGATCAGGTGGTCGAACGCGCCGAGCGATGCCTTCGCGCCTTCGCCGACCGCGATCACGATCTGCTTGAACGGCACCGTCGTCACGTCGCCGGCCGCGAACACGCCCGGTACCGACGTCGCGCCGCGCGCATCGACGACGATCTCGCCGTGCTTCGACAGTTCGACCGTGCCTTTCAGCCATTCGGTGTTCGGCACGAGACCGATCTGCACGAACACGCCTTCGAGATCGATGCGCTGCGTTTCGCCCGAGCGCAGATCCTTGTAGACGAGCCCGTTCAGCTTGCCGCCGTCGCCGGTCAGCTCGGTCGTCTGCGCCTGCGTGACGATCGTCACGTTCGGCAGGCTGCGCAGCTTGCGCTGCAGCACTTCGTCCGCGCGCAGTTGCGCGCCGTATTCGATCAGCGTGACTTCCTTCACGATGCCTGCGAGGTCGATCGCGGCCTCGACGCCCGAGTTGCCGCCGCCGACCACCGCGACGCGCTTGCCCTTGAACAGCGGGCCGTCGCAGTGCGGGCAGTACGCGACACCGCGATTGCGGTATTCGCGCTCGCCCGGCACGTTGATTTCGCGCCAGCGCGCGCCGGTGGCGAGCACGATCGTCTTCGCCTTCAGCACCGCGCCGTTCGCGAGGCGGATCTGGTGCACGTCGCCCGGGATCAGCGCGTCGGCGCGCTGCACGTCCATGATGTCGACGTCGTATTGCTTCACGTGCTGCTCGAGCGCGGTCGCGAATTTCGGCCCTTCGGTTTCCTGCACCGACACGAAGTTCTCGATCGCCATCGTGTCGAGCACCTGGCCGCCGAAACGCTCGGCGACGACGCCCGTCGCGATGCCCTTGCGCGCCGAGTAGATGGCCGCGGCCGCGCCTGCCGGGCCGCCGCCGACGATCAGCGTATCGAACACCGGCTTGTTCTCGAGCGACTTCGCGGCACGCTCGCTCGCACCCGTATCGAGCTTCGCGAGGATTTCCTTCACGCTGCTGCGGCCCTGGCCGAACGATGCGCCGTTCAGGAACATGGTCGGCACCGCCATGATCTGGCGCGACTCGACTTCATTCTGGAACAGCGCGCCGTCGATCGCGACGTGACGGATGCGCGGGTTGATCAGCGACATCACGTTCAGCGCCTGCACGACTTCCGGGCAGTTCTGGCACGACAGCGAGAAATACGTCTCGAACGCGTAGTCGCCGTCGAGCGCGCGGATCTGTTCGATCACGTCGTCGTCGAGCTTGATCGGGTGGCCGCCCGTCTGCAGCAGCGCAAGCACGAGCGACGTGAATTCATGGCCCATCGGGATGCCGGCGAAGCGGATGCCGGCCGGCTTGCCGGGCTCGCCGATCGAGAACGACGGCTTGCGCTCGGCGTCGTCGCGGCGTTCGGCAACGGTCACGCGATCCGTCAGCGACGCAATCTCGTTCAGCAGCGCCAGCAGTTCCTGCGATTTCGCGCTGTCGTCGAGCGAGGCGACGAGTTCGATCGGGCGCGTGATCTTTTCGAGGTACGCTTTCAGTTGGGTCTTGAGATTGGCGTCGAGCATAGCGTTTCGGATTCCGTATTAATTATCATGATCGGGCACGTCGTGCCGGAGGAGGGCACGGGCCGCGCGATGCGGCGGCCCGCCGTCGCGCGCCTCGTGCGAGGCGCGCGGCGCGATCGTCAGATCTTGCCGATCAGGTCGAGCGACGGGGTCAGCGTTTCCGCACCCGGCGTCCACTTGGCCGGGCACACTTCACCCGGGTGCGCCGCGATGTATTGCGCAGCCTGCACCTTGCGCAGCAGCTCGCCTGCGTCGCGGCCGATGCCGTTGTCGTGGATCTCGCACAGCTTGATCTCGCCTTCCGGGTTGATCACGAACGTGCCGCGCAGCGCCATCCCTTCTTCCTCGATCAGCACGTCGAAGTTGCGCGACAGCGTGAGCGTCGGGTCGCCGATCATCGGGTACTTGATCTTGCCGATCGTGTCCGACGTGTCGTGCCATGCCTTGTGCGTGAAGTGCGTGTCGGTCGACACGCCGTAGATTTCGACACCCAGCTTCTGGAATTCCGCGTAGCGGTCGGCGAGGTCGCCCAGCTCGGTCGGGCAGACGAACGTGAAGTCGGCCGGGTAGAACACGACGACGGACCACTTGCCCTTGAAGTTCTCTTCGGAGACGGGCACGAACTCGCCGTTGTGGTATGCGGTTGCCTTGAACGGCTTGATTTGGGTGTTGATGATCGGCATCTGGTGGTTTCCTTTGCGTCAGTGGTGAGTGGAGTTTTGCCAGTATCCGGGTTCACCCTGATTTTGGGAAATTGCTTGTTTCAATCCGGGGCATCGGGAATTTCTATCTGCTTCCGGCCCTTGATTGGGTGGGGTGGGCGCGGGTCGGGTGCCCGCTCGGTGAGAACGTGGGGGAATGTGTCCTTCGGGGTGAATCGGCGTGTTTGCCGCGGCGGTGCGGGCGGGAAGGCATCAAACGACGCATGCGATGGCGGATCGAGTCCGGGCCCGCAGATCGCCGATCGGACAGTCGGCGCTTCTTTACCACTCGGCGCGCAAGCTCTCTTGACTGGCGACCGGACGGCCCTTCCATAGACCGAACACGTCGTCGACAGATGTCCTCGCGTGCTGCGCGATATAGGCATCGATTGCGTCGCGAATGATCTCGGTTTGGGAACTGCCTTTGATCGCCGCGATGGTGGTCAACGCGGCATGCTGGTCATCCGATAGATCGACCGGAATTCTGCTCATTGCAACCTCCGTTACGTGACTCGCGCATCATGACTATCCGGTCGGGCAAGCGCAAGGTTGCGGCGTAGCCGATGCGCGTGCAGCCTCCCTGATCAGTCGACCGACGGCGCAGCGGCGGCCGGGCCCGCTCAAATCCCCGCCATCTTCCGCAACCACTCCGCCAGCCGCCGCGCCCCGTCCGGCATGTCCGCGTCCTCGCGCGTGCACAGGTAGTAGTCGCGCCCGTCGTCGAGCGCGTGATCGAACAGCTTCACGAGTTCGCCGTTCGCCAGTTCGCGCTCGACCAGCGGCGCGCGCAGCAGCGCGGCGCCGAGATCCGCCCGCGCGGCGCTCAGCGTCAATTGGCCATCTTCGAACATCGGCCCCACCGCATGCGACACATGCCGCACGCCGGCGCCCTGCAGCCAGTTGACCCACGTGCTGCGGTCCTCGTCGTGCACGAGCGGCGCATGCGCGAGATCGGCCGGCGTGCGGAACGGCCCGTGGCGCTTCAGGAACGACGGGCTGCACATCGGCACCATCGCGCCCGGCAGCAGCCGCTCGCAGCGGTAGCCGGGCCAGTCGCCGGTGCCGAAGCGGATCGACAGGTCCGACGCATCGCTTCGGTAATTGCGGTGATGCGCGTACAGCACGGTCACGTCGACATCCGTGTTGTCGGCCAGGAACGAATGCAACCGCGGAATGAACCAGCCGATGCCGAGCAGCGGAATCAGGCTGACGGTGATCTGCCGCAGCGACGAACGATCGCGCACGAAGCGCGTCGCGCTGCGCAGCACCGAGAACGCGGCGCTGATCGAGCGGTAGTAGTCGCGCCCTTCGTCGGTGAGCGCGAGCAGCCGGCCCTCGCGCACCGTCAGCGGCGTCTGGATGAACGCTTCGAGCAGTTGCAGTTGATGGCTGACCGCCGACGGCGTGATGTCGAGTTCGCCCGCCGCCGCGGTGACGGACCCGAGGCGTGCAAACGCTTCGAACGCACGCACCGCGCGCAACGGCGGATCGTGCGGCAATTGTTCGATATTTTTCATGTATCGAATTTTATCGAAAAGTCAGGGTAAGCGACAACAATAAAATGTCTTGTATTTACAATGTGTTGAGTTAATGTGTCGAGAGCGGCATAAGCATCCAACAATTGGATATTTGGGGTTTGGGTGCTGAATATTTAATATTTTTCATGTTTTGATTCGAGTCACCGATCCCCGCACATGAAAATCGCCTTCCTTCACGCCAGCCTCGTTTTCTCGGCGGCCGCCCTGGTCGCATCCGTTCCCGCGTTCGCGCAGTCCGCGCCGCAGACGGTCCTGATCGGTCTCGCCGCGCCGCTCACCGGCCCGTCCGCACGTATCGGCAAGGACCTGCAGAACGGCGCGCAACTCGCGATCGACGACGCGAACGCGAAGCATCCGACCATCGGCGGCAAGCCGGTGGTCTACAAGCTCGTCGCGGCCGACGACCAGTCCGATCCGCGCACGGCCGTCGCAGTCGCGCAGCAGCTCGTCGACCAGCACGTGATCGGCGTCGTCGGTCACTGGAACACCGGCTGCAGCGTGCCGGCGTCGCGCGTCTACCGCGACGCGGGCATTCCGCAGATCGCGCCGGCTTCCACCGGCCATCAATACACGCAGCAGGGCTACGCGACGGCCTTCCGCATCATGGGTCACGACGATGCGGGCGGCAACTTCACCGGCGCGTATGCGGTGAAGACGCTGAAGGCGAAGCGCATCGCGGTGATCGACGATCGCACGTCGTTCGGCGCGGGGCTGGCCGATCAGTTCATCAAGGGCGTGCAGGCGAACGGCGGCGCGATCGTCGATCGCCAGTACGTGAACGACAAGACGACCGACTTCAGCGGCGTGCTGACCGCGATCAAGGGCAAGCGCGCGGATCTCGTGTTCTTCGGCGGCCTCGATGCGCAGGCCGCGCCGATCGCGCGCCGGATGCGCCAGCTCGGCGTGAACACGCCGCTGCTCGGCGCGGGCGGCTTCGTGAGCCAGACCTTCCTGTCGCTCGCGGGCAAGGACGGCGACGGCGTCACGGCGCTCGAACCGGGCCTGCCGCTCGACCGGATGCCGGGCGGCAACGCGTTCGACACGCAGTACCAGGCGCGCTTCCGCGCACCGATCGAACTGCATGCGCCGTTCGCGTACGACGCGGCGGCCACGCTGATCGCGGCCGCGCAGAAGGCCGGCACGACGCAGCCGGCGAAGCTGGTCGCGGCGGTCCGCGCGATCGACCGGCCCGGCGTAACGGGCCGGATCGCGTTCGACGGCGAAGGCAACCTGAAGGACCCGGCCTTCACGATCTACCAGGTGCGCGGCGGCAAGTGGACCGTCGTGGACGTGCTCGGCGGCTCGCGCACCGCAACGAAATAAACGACGCAAGGAGACGACCCCATGACCGACCCGATCCAGGCATCCGCCGCCGCACCCGAGGACACGCGCCTCGGAATCCTCGCGCGGCGCCGCATCGAAGCGGAAATCATCAAGCCGATCTACGAGATCATGAAGCGCGAGTTCGGCGCCGCGCGCGCGCAGGCCGTGATCGCGGAAGCCGTGCGCGGCGCGGCCGTCGACGCGGGCCGCACGTTCGCCGCGCAGGAGCCTGGCGGCACGAGCGTGAAGTCGTTCATCGCGCTGCAGGTGCTGTGGGAGAAGGACGATGCGCTCGATGTCGAGGTGCGGCGTGCGGACGACGCGCACTACGACTACGACGTGCATCGCTGCAGCTACGCGGAGATGTATCACGCGATGGGGCTCGGCGAGATCGGCCACCTGCTGAGCTGCGCGCGCGACAGCTATTTCATCCAGGGCTATGCGCCGAACATCGCGCTGACGCGCACGAGCACGATCATGCAGGGCGGCAAGCGCTGCGATTTCCGCTACGCACTGCAGAGCGCGCCGGAGAACGGCGATGCGTGACGACAACGTGAATGCGCCGCGCGTCGACAGCGATCGCCTGTGGGCGTCGCTCGAGCGGATGGCGCAGATCGGCGCGACGCCGAAGGGCGGCGTCTGCCGTCTCGCGCTGACCGATCTCGATCGCGAGTCGCGCGACCTGTTCGTGCAGTGGGCGCGCGACGCCGGCTGCACGGTGCGCGTGGACCGGATGGGCAACGTGTTCGCGCGCCGCGCGGGCCGCAATCCCGATGCCGCGCCGGTGCTGACGGGCTCGCATGCCGATTCGCAGCCGACGGGCGGCCGCTACGACGGCATCTACGGCGTGCTCGGCGGGCTCGAGGTCGTGCGCGCGCTGAACGACGCGGGCATTGAAACCGAGCGCCCGATCGACGTCGTGATTTGGACCAACGAGGAAGGTTCGCGCTTCGCGCCGGCGATGATCTCGGCCGGTGTGTTCGCGGGCGTCTATACGCTCGACTACGGGCTGTCGCGCACCGACAGCGCGGGCAGGACGATCGGCGAGGAACTGGAGCGGATCGGCTACGCGGGCGCCGAGCCCGTCGGCGGTTATCCGGTGCACGCCGCGTACGAACTGCATATCGAACAGGGCGCGATTCTCGAACGGGCCGGCAAGACGATCGGCGTCGTGACGGCCGGGCAGGGGCAGCGCTGGTACGAGGTGACGCTCACCGGTGTCGATGCGCACGCGGGCACGACGCCGATGGAATTCCGTCGCGATGCGCTGGTCGGCGCCGCGCGGATGATCTCGTTCATCGACGTACTCGGCCGCCGTTACGCGCCGTACGCGCGCGCGACGGTCGGGATGATCGAAGCGCGGCCGAATTCGCGCAACACGGTGCCGGGCGGATGCTTCTTCACGGTCGAGTTTCGGCACCCCGACGATGCGGTGCTCGACGAGCTGGACGCGGCGCTGCGCGCGGAACTCGCGCGCGTGGCGGACGAGACCGGCCTCGGCGCGCAGACCGAGCAGATCTTCAAGTACCCGCCGATCCCGTTCGCGCCGCGCTGCATCGACGCGGTGCGTGACGCGGCCCGGGCGCTCGGGCTGTCGCACATGGATATCGTGTCCGGTGCGGGGCATGATGCGTGCTACGTCGCGCGCGTCGCGCCGACCGGGATGATCTTCGTGCCGTGCGTCGACGGGCTGAGCCACAACGAGGCCGAAGCGATTACGCCCGAATGGGCGGCGGCGGGTGCCGACGTGCTATTGCGCGCGGTGTTGCAGAGCGCTCAGGAAGCGTGAGCCTGACGAAGGCGGCCCGGCGGGCGGGTGTTCGCCGGCAGTTCGCACGCGTTCGGATCGCCGTTCGGCAGGACCGTCGCCCTGAGCGGGTGGGTCTGCGCGGCCTCGATCGATGCGATGGCGAACGGCGTGTCGCCTGACGTCATCAACTCCTTTTATTGTCCGGCCGCGCGTTACTTGCCCGCCTTGCGCCGCGCCATATACGAGAGATACGCGACGATCTGGTCGAGTTCCCGATCGCTCAACTGATCGGGCGGAAACGCCGGCATGCTCCGGCCCGGCCAGTCGCGCACCGACGCCGGGTTGCGGATGTAGCGGCGCAGCGCGGCGGGCTGGAAGTAGTCGACCGGATTCATCGGTGCGTTCAGGTCGGGGCCGGCATGGCTGCTGCCCGCACCGTCGACGCGGTGGCACGCGAGGCATTGCGTGACGAACAGGTGCTGGCCCGTGCGGGCCGGATCGCTTGCAGGCAACGCGGGATCGACGGCGAGCGACGGCCAGCGGGCGACCGGCGACGATTCGATCGTGACGCGCACGATCTGGTAAGGCCACTGCTCGCCGCGTACCGACGACGCGTCCGGCCCGAGCCACACGAGATAGAACGGCCCCGCGCTGACCTGCTTGCCGGGCAGCTTCGGCCACGGATGGGCCGAATCCTCGATCGCGAGCCATGCGACGCCGCCGGCCGGCGCGCGGCGGCGCACGAGATCGAGCGGCAGTTGCGCGGCGAAGCCGTCGGCCGCGCGCGTTTCGAGCACGCCGTCGGCCGGCAGCGGCGTGTCGCCGAGCAGCGCGGCGAACGGCACGGCGCGGAACGTCATTGGCCGGCCGTACGCGATGTCGCGCGGCACGTGGATCTCCGTCGTATCGGGGCGCGCGAGCAGCGTCTGCCGCGTCAGGGCGCGGGCCGTGCCGTCGGTCTCGAGTTCGAGCGCGGACTGGGCCCACGCGCGTTGTCCGATCAGGCAAACCGTCAGCAGCACAAGCGAAAACCACTGGCGCTTCAGCATTCGTTCTCCGGGAAGAGGCGTTCCGGCGGCGGCAGGACGCGCAAGCCGCGGCCGATGGAAGGAATCGGGCGACAGTCTATCCGGTACGCGCGGCGCTGGCGACTTCGGCGCGGGAAAGGTGGGGCGGGCATGACGGACAGGCCCGCGACAGCGTGTCCGGCTACCAGGCGGCCTGGCGTTGTCGCAGCGCGGTTCGAGCAGGGGGAAACGAAGGGCAGGGTGGCGGACACGTGCACTGCCCGCGTTCACGACATTGCCGTTACCGGACCGCCGTCAGCGATTCGCACACGGCACTTCGTTCTTCGACAACGGCGTGTCCCGCTGCGGTTCGAAATCGGTTTCGCGCGCGCCCGACGGCGTCAGCGACACGAAATGCATTGCCGCGCCTTGCGCCGGGAAACCGGCAATGCCCGTCGTGCCCCACGGAATCGGCGAGCGCTGCGCGCCGCTCACCGAAATGTCCGCCGGCGCAAGTGCCAGCGTCAGCAGCCGCCCGTCGCGGGTCGGCACGTACGCATGCGTGCCGGAGACACCGATGCCGGATTCGCGCACCGACGCCGGCAGGCAGTCGAGCGTCGCCGTGCGGCGGCCATTCGGGTCGATCAGCATCGCGACGCCGCGATCGTCCGCCGTCGTCGTGACGACGATGAAGCGGTCGATCGCCGGCACGTAGGCCGACGAGTACACGTAGTACCGGATCGCACCGTTCAGCGCCCCGAGCTTGTCGAGCTTCGCCGTGACCGGATCGAACATTGCGTATTCGAGTGCCGCGTCCGTGCTGCCTTCGATGAATTTCTGCCAGACGAGCAGCGCGTTGCGCGGCGAACCGGCGATCACGGGCCACCACTCGCGGCGGTGCGGCGCGACCGCGACGTGGTTCAGCTCGCGCCCGGCCGCATCGTAGGTCTTCAGGTAGACGCCGTTGCCGGTGCCGAGGTTGTCGACGCCGCCGCCGTCGATCCAGTCGGCGGAGTAGAACACGACGAAGCGTTCGCCGACCATGGCGACATGCCCCGAGTGGCCGCCCGGCTCGACGTCGTTCGGGTAGGGCTTGATCGGCTTCAGGTCGCGGCGGTAGACGCCGTAGCGCTGGCTGACTTCCTGCGGCGCGTTCCAGCCGTCCTCGAACGTGACGAAGATGTCGCCGCGCGCGTTCTGCGCGATCGACACGGGCTCCTGCGCCTCGGGGCGGCTGATGAACGGTCGGACGCGCAGCAGGTGCGGCTTGCCGGGCAGCCACTCGCCGACGTACACGTCGTGCGGCCAGTTGCCGTTGGGCATCGCGCCGCGCGGCACGATGCCCGAACTGCTGAAGAACACCCAGCGTTTGCCGTTGCCCGCATCGGCCACGCCGATGCCGTGCATGAAGCGCCGCGAGTCGCCGGTGTCTTGCGGCGCTGCCGGGCCCTGCACGGTGACCGTATGCACGACGGGCGCGGCGGCCAGCGCCGACGGCGGTGTCGCGACGACGCAGCACGCGCCGCAGAGCGCAGCCGCGACGCGGCGAGCCGCGCTCGGCCGCGTGCCCGCCTGCGCCGCGCGCGTTCGCCCCGTCATTCGACGGTCACCGATTTCGCGAGATTGCGCGGCTTGTCGACGTCGGCGCCGCGCGCGCAGCCGACGTGATACGCGAGCAGCTGCAGCGGGATCACGTTGACGATCGGCGACAGCAGGTCGCCCGAATCGCGCACGCGGATCAGGTGCGTATCGCGATCGGCGTCGATCGCGAGCTGGTTGCCGGCGAGCACGTAGAGCCGCCCGCCGCGCGCGCGCACCTCGGCCATGTTGGACTTCAGCTTCTGGAACAGGCGGTCGTCCGGCGCGATCGTGACGACCGGCATCGCGCTCGTGACGAGCGCGAGCGGGCCGTGCTTCAGTTCGCCGGCCGGATAGCCTTCCGCGTGGATGTACGACACCTCCTTGAGCTTCAGCGCGCCTTCCATCGCGATCGGGAAATGAATGCCGCGCCCGAGGAACAGCGCGTTCTCGGTGCGCGCGAACTTCGCGGCCCAGCCCATGATCTGCGTTTCCAGCGCGAGCGCGTGGCCGATGCGCTCGGGCAGCGCGCGCAACTGCTTCAGGTGCATCGCGACCTGCGCGGCGTCGAGCCGGCCGCGCAATTTCGCGAGCGTCAGCGTCAGCACGAACAGCGCGACGAGCTGCGTCGTGAACGCCTTGGTCGACGCGACGCCCAGCTCGATCCCGGCCCGCGTCAGGAACCGCAGCGGCGCGTTGCGCGCGATCGTGCTGGTCGCCACGTTGCAGATCGCCATCGACAGATCCTGGCCCATCTCGCGCGCACGCGCGATCGCGCCGATCGTGTCGGCCGTCTCGCCCGACTGCGAAATGCCGACGACGAGCGTGCGCGGATCGGCCACGGTGTCACGGTAGCGGAACTCGCTGGCGATCTCGACCTGCGCGGGCACGCCCGCGATGCTTTCGAGCCAGTACTTCGCGGTCAGGCCCGCGTAGTAGCTGGTGCCGCAGCCGAGCAGCAGCACGCTCCGAACGCGCGACAGCAGCGCGCGCGTGCTTTCGCTCTCGTCGAACAGCGCCGGCGAGATCGTGTCGATGCCGTCGAGCGTGCTGGCGATCGCCTTCGGCTGCTCGAAGATCTCCTTCTGCATGAAGTGCTGGTACGGGCCGAGCGCGGCGTCGCCGTCGCGCGCCTTCACGTGGCACAGCGGGCGCTGCGCTTCGTGCCCGCCCGAGTCGACCACGGCGATGCGTTCCGGCGTGATCAGCGCGACGTCGCCGTCTTCCAGGTAGACGAAGCGGTCGGTCAGGTCGCCGAGCGCCGCGCAGTCCGACGCGAGGTAGTTCTGTTCGGCGCCGATGCCGATCACGAGCGGCGAGCCGGCGCGCGCGGCGACGAGGCGCTGCGGCTCGCGCGCGCTCAGCACCGCGATCGCGTACGCGCCGTGCAGCCGCTTGACGGCGCGCATGACGGCGTCGAACAGGTCGTCGCGATAGAGGCTGTGGATCAGGTGCGCGATCACCTCGGTGTCGGTTTCGCCGCGAAACGCGTATCCGCGCTGCCGCAACTCGACGCGCAGCGCGTCGTGGTTCTCGATGATGCCGTTGTGCACGACCGCGATCGTGTCGCCCGACATGATCGGATGCGCGTTCATTTCCGACGGCGCGCCGTGTGTCGCCCAGCGCGTATGCGCGATGCAGGTCTGCGCTTCGAGACCGAGCGTCAGCACGCGATCCTGCAGGTCCGTCACGCGCCGCAGCGTGCGTTCGCTGAGCAGGCGTCCGTTGCCTTGCACGGCGATGCCGCACGAATCGTAGCCGCGATACTCGAGCCGGCTCAGCGCATTGACCAGTTGCGGCACCTGATTGCC
Organism: Burkholderia sp. DN3021; assembly: GCF_049805555.1. NCBI lineage: Bacteria > Pseudomonadati > Pseudomonadota > Betaproteobacteria > Burkholderiales > Burkholderiaceae > Burkholderia > Burkholderia sp. DN3021. The sequence goes on from NZ_JBNCAB010000010.1 coordinate 88,668, forward strand.
GATGCCGCTTGCTCCGACGATTCCGCACATGATTCACCTCGTCCACAAGAAGTTGCCGGCCTGCCGGCGATGCACGGCAGCGCGGCGTCAGGAGCGGCGCCGCGCTGCACGGATGCCGTCCCGTGCGCGTCGGCGCGTCTCCGCTGACCTACTCGCGGGGCGGCGGCCCCGCATGGGCTACCCATTCGATGCCGGAAATCGACCCGTTCGCGTCGTGCGACGCAACGAGAATGCGCGTCGTGCGCCGCGCGCCGCGCCGGCGGGCGCCGGCCAGCGCGGTCGGCGGCACCGCGCGCACCTTCGCGCTGGCCGAGCGCCGCAGCATCTTCGACACGCGCAGCCGGTACGCGAGCGGATGCACGACGCGCCCCGCGATCAGCCACGTGACGGTCGTGCCCGCGATGATCGCGATGCAGGTCGCGTAGAACACGATCTGTTCGATCGGCATCTCGGCCTCGTTGAACGGCAGCAGGTAGCGGTACGTGTAGATGCAGATCGATGCCCACACGGCGCCCACCAGCGCGGGCCGCACGAGGCGGAACCAGCCGACCAGCACGAGCCCGGTGATGCGGCCGCGCTCGGCGATCATTTCGCGCGGCGTGCGCAGGGAAAGGTCAATAATCGGTGCGTTCTTCATGTTGAATGCCTCGGTCGGGGCTGACCCATACGGCCCGCTTGCCGCGGCCCCGCAATAGGACGGCGGGCAGGGCGACGACGGTGGTGATCATGCTGATCAGCCAGAAGGCCACGGGATACCAGACGGTGTCCAGGAAATACATCAGGAGTTTTTCGTCGTAACGACGGTCGATCATGCTGCCGATGATCAACTGCAGGATGCAGGTGGCGACCAGCAGCATCCCGTGCCAGTGCGGCACGACCGATACGTGCCAGTCCAGCGGCAAGGGATGGAAGACATCGACGAGCGCGAGCAGCAGGATGAACGACATCGAGTAGGCCCACGCGATGCCGATCAGGTATTCGACGAACAGCGGCCACATCATCATCTGCGTCGGCCGTGCGAGCGTGCCCGCATACTTCATCAGCACCTGGATGCCGCCTTTCGCCCAGCGCAGCCGCTGCCGGCACAGCCCCTTCACCGTTTCGGGCATCAGGATCCAGCTCAGCGCGTGCGGTTCGTATACAACGCGCCAGTCGCGGCACTGCAGCTTCCAGCTGATGTCGATGTCCTCGGTCAGCATGTCCGAGCTCCAGTAGCCGACGTCGGCGAGCGCGGTCTTGCGGAACATCGTGATGACGCCCGACACCGTGAAGATGCGGCCGTACACCTGCTGCGTGCGCTTGATCAGCCCGACGATCGACGAGAATTCGCCGACCTGCATGCGGCCGAGCAGCGACGTGCGCGTGCGGATGCGCGGGTTGCCGGTCACGGCGCCGACGCCGGGATCGGTCAGGAAGTGCTCGAGCATCCAGCCGATCGCGTCGTGCGCGAGCAGCGAATCGCCGTCGATGCACAGCAGGTATTCCGCGTTCGATACGGCCGCCGCGGTCGTGAGCCCGACCGCCTTGCCTTCGTTGCGCGCGTGATGGATCACGAGCAGCCGCGGGATCTCCACGGCCAGTTCGTTGAGGATCTCGCCGGTGCGATCCTTGCTGCCGTCGTTGACCGCGATGATGTCGTAGTTCGGGTACTGCATCGCGTTCAGGTGGCTGATCACGTCGCGCGCGTTCGCGGCTTCGTTGAAGCAGGGCACGACGATCGAGATCTTCGGGATGCCGCTCGACGCGATCGTCCGCGTCGACAGCTCGCGCCCCTCTTCGAGCAGGAAGTAGTGCACGACACCGCCGATCATCCACAGATACGACATGAAGAACGGGTAGTAGAAGACGAAATCCTGCAGGCGCTGGATGATGCCGTGGGTCGTCATGGTGTCTTCGTTCCTTGCGGACGCTGCATCTGCATCAGCGCGTTGATCGACGTCGGATCGAGACGCGACTTCAGCGACATCACGTCGCGCATCGTGTCGAGATCCGGCTGGTTGTTCAGGAACTTGTCCGGGTAGTAGCCGAAGTTCACCGCGCCCTTGCTGCGCAGCCGCCGCATCTGCGCGATCAGCGCGCTGCCGGAAATGTCCTTGCGCTCGCGCCAGTCGTACGACTGCAGTTCGAACACGGTGCGCGCGAGGCCGCGCTGTTTCGCGCGGACGGCGTCGACGAGCTGGTCCATCCAGCGCTGGGGGTCCGGCGCCTGTTCCATGTACGGCATCGCCATCAGCGCGACGAAGTCGTAGGTGGCGAGGAAATCGTCGTAGTTCTGCGCGTACCATGCTTCGGACTCGGGCTTCAGTACCGGCAGCGCGAAGATGTTGCGCGCGGTCAGCACGTCGCCCGCGTTCTGGTTCGCGAGCACGATCTGCTCGAGCTGGCGCGTCAGCTCGATCAGGTAGCGCGTCTTCTGCCGCGTCCAGCGGCTCATCAGGTCCGGCGTCGCGCGGATCTTGCCGATGTCGGCCGGCAGCCCCCACTGCGAATACGTGCTCAGCGCGTGCCGGCCCGCATCCTCGTAATCGTCGAGCACGGCATCGTCGCTGAACAGGATGCCGTTGAACGACGCGTACTTGCCGAGATCCTCGTAGATCTGCTCGATCATCAGCCGCGCTTGCGGATCGAACGGGCTCAGCCGGTACACGCGCGAGCCGTTTTCGCGCGCGGGCGCGCCGCTGTACGCGCTGACGGCCTCGAGCCCGCGATGCTTGTCGGCCGGCGGGCGGAACGCCAGCACCGGCATCCATGCGTACACCTGCACGTTGGCGCGCGTGTTGAGCTGCCACGCGGCGCGCGAGAACAGGTCGCCACGCATCGGCAGGTGCCGGTTCGGGAAGTACAGCGATTCCGCGACGCCCGTGCCCTTCGGATCGGCGAACGCCTGCAGGTACACCGATTTCGGCTGCATCCGGTGGATGCGCTCGATGAGCTTGCCGAGATTCGTTTCCTGCCGCCCCGGATCCGGATCGTAGACCTGGTCGAGATCGACCTGCACGACGCGCTCGGGGATATCGACGTCGCCGCGGTTGGTCGCCGGCTCGCGCATCGACCGCTCGAACCCGCCGATGTCGACGTCGTACATCATCAGGATCCGCCGCAGCCGGTCGAGCGGCACGTCCGGCGTATTCGGGCCGGCGTCGAGGCTGAACTGGATGTCCATGCCGAGCGACGTCGAAATCTTGCGCACGGGCTGGTTTTCCGCGCCGTATGGCCAGACCATCGAGCGTGCGACGATGCCGGTGCGTTCGCGGATCTGCCGCACGCATGTGTGAAGGTCGTCACGCACGCGGGCTTCGAACTCCGCATCGGTTTCATAGCGCTTCTCGTTCTGGAGGTACAGGTGCGACGTGGTGGCCGGCAACTCGTTGCCCTGCGGATTCGCGACCGCGCCGTGATGGAGGTTGTGCGTGTGGCACGCTAGCTCGACGAGATTCGACTTGCCGACCTTCTGCACCTCGTCCCACGACATGAAGTAGTCGCGCGGCATCTGGATCCTGTCGCTGATGCGGATCGGCGTATCCGGCGGCGCGTCGATCCACGCGGTGACGATGCCCATCACGGCCGGATACTTGAAGCGTTCGAGCAGCGGCAGGACTTTCGTGTAGTGGCTGCGGTAGCCGTCGTCGAACGTGAGCAGCACCGCGCGCGGCGGCAGCGGCTTGCCGCCGTGCCGCGACGCCTCGATCTGCTTGACCGTGATGGTGTGATAGTTGTTGGTCTGCAGCCACGAGAAGATGGCGGTGAGCGTACCGGTATCGACCGCGTACGGATCGACCATCGTCGACGAGGCGAACGTCGACAGCAGGTTGTCGCGCACGTCGTGCAGGCAGATCACGCGGAACGTCTTGCCGTCGACGGGATCGGACGGCGGCAGCAGGTCGATCATCCGCGCATTCGTCACGCCCGGGAACAACGAACAGGCCGCAAACGTGCCGAGGCATCCGCACATGAAGAACCGTCTGGATTGCATCGTTCGAGCTCCTTTCTAAAACGGCAGGTTGAGCGACAGGAAGCCGGTTTCGGAACGCTCGCGCTGGCCGTCGTATGCGTGGCTGCTGACCTCGACGCCGTAGGTCAGCGTGATGTCGTGCTTGAACGTCCACGTGTGCGCGAGGCGGGCGCTCCACAGCGGACTGGTGCCGAAGCCGCGCTCGTTGTACACGCCGCCGGACGCCGACAGACGCTGCTGCAACGACATGTCGCCCTTCTTCCACAGCGTCAGCTGATGCATGACGGTCGCCGCGGCCGCGTAGTCGCGGCCCGGGCTGAAGTAGGGGGCGTCCCGCCGCGTGTTGCTGTCGGTGCCGAGATTCAGCGACACGTTGACGAGCTGGTTTGCGGACGTGTACACGCGCTGCGTGCCGGTCGCGGAAATCTCCTGGTGCAGGTTCGAATCGCTGTAGCGGCTCACGCCGTAGCTCAGCTTGACTTCGCGGCGGTCGTTCTGGCGATACACGACCTCGACGTTCGCCGAGCGGCCCCAGATGTGCGCGAGATACGCCTTCCACGGCAGCGAGTTGTCGTTGGAATCGAGCGCGCCGCTGACCGTCCAGTAATCGTTGAGGTTGTACGTGATGGAGCCGCGGCCGCCCGTGCGCCCGTCGCCGCCGAACGAGCGCGTGACTTCGCCCAGGATCGTGAGCGGCCCGTGCCGGTAGTCGCCGCCGACACCCGTGCGCGTGCGGCTGACGCTGCCGGCGTCGGTTTGCGCATGGCCGAAGAACGTGTGGGAAAACACGCGCCAGTTGTCGCCGAACGGTTGCGAATACACATAGCTGTCCGACGAGAAGCTGTTGTCGGCCAGTGCGCTGTTGCCGTGCTCGAAGCTCAGGTCGGTCGTGAACAAGGGGCTGCGGTACGCGTTGTAGTCGCGCTTGAACGCGCGCACGGCGCCGCTGTCCGGGAACGTGTTGCCGACGGTCTGGTCGACGCTCTTCGCGCTCGCGTAGTCGTCGGCCGTCAACGATGCGCGGCCGAGCCCCGCGAGCATTTCCACGTTGTCCGGGTGGTCGGTCAGCGACGCGCGATACATCGCGATCGCCTGGCGCGGATGCGACTGGCCCGATACGGCGTCGGCGTGCGCGGCGCGGACCTCGGCATTGAACGGCACTTCCTTCTCGAGCTTTTCCAGCGCGGCGATCCCTTCTTCAACCCGGCCCGTGTAGATCAGGTATTGCGCCTGCAGCCGGTAGTAGCGCAGGTAGTCGTCGTTTTCCGGCCCCCAGGTCCGCACCTGGTTGGCCGGCGGCAGCGATTTGCCCATGTCGTCGAGCACCCGGCTCGCGTCAGCCGCGCGTGCCTGGTCGACGTACGACCAGAACAGTCCCTCGCGCAATTCGATCGGACGTGTGCGCGCGCCGTACAGGAAGCCGCGCGTCGCACGGTCCGTCGGCGACGCGGTCGCCTGCGTCAGCGCGCGCTGGTACACGGCGTTGGCCTTGCCCGGTTCGCTCAGGTACAGGTACGCGTCGCCGACGGCCGCCAATGCGTCGATCGAGATTTCCGCATCCGGCGGAATCGTCTCGAATGTCGCGACGGCCGTCTTCATTTCGCCGCGCGCGGCGTAGGCGATCGTCCGGTCGCCGGCGAGCGCCGTCCTGACCTGCGAATACTCGGGCGTGGCCGGCATCCGCTTGTCGAGGTCGTCCGCGGCGCGCAATGCGCTGTCGAGCCCGTCGAAGCGGTCGGCGCTCGTCATCGAGCGCGACTTGTCGCGTCCGCCGCGCACCTGCTGGCGAATCGACAGCTCCTCGAGTTGCGCGAGATCGACGGCGGAGAAGACGTCGGGGCGGGCTTTCGCTTCCTCCAGCGCCATGACCGCGCCGCCGCTCGACGCGAGCCCGAACACGTCGTTGCGGACGGTGGCCGGATCGGCGGTGCGGAGGTCGGGCATCTGCGCGTTCGGGGTTTCCGCGTCGGGGATCTGGGCGCCTGGCGGTTGGGCACTCGATGGTTGAGCACCCGGCGCCTGCGCATTCGGCATCGGCGCGCCGGGTGTCTGCGGTGTCGGCGTCTGGGCACCCGCGGCCTGCGCGATCGGGGTCGGCGCATTCGGCGGTGGCGCGTCCGGCGCGAGCGCGCCCGGTGTCGGCGCGCCCGGCGGCTTCGGATCCGGCGCGCCGCTGGTCCCGGCGATTTCGCCGATGCTGCCCGGTTCCGTGTCGCCTTCGGCGGAGAAGCAGGGGCCGGACGCGACGAGCAGCAACACGAGCGGCGCATGCAGGAGGATCCGCCGGCTGGACGGGGCGATGGTGGTGCATTGTTGTTTACGATTGTTGGCCACGGTATGTCCTCACTTCGAAACGATCACATCGGTTGCCCCCGACGATGCGCGCCGCCGCTCGCCATGCTGCCGGACGGCGAGGGCCCGGTCATGCGGAACCGGCTCACAGACGATTGCGGATCGCCTGCCCGAGTAACGCACGCGATTCGCTGTTCGTCGGGTCGATCGCGAGCGCCCGGCTTGCGTTTTGCTCCACACAGTTCCATTCGTCGATCTGTGCGCACCAGCGCGCCTTTGCCAGCGCACGGGCGCCTTCCAGTTCCGCGTGCGTGACGCTTGCCGTCTGCATCCGTGCCGTGTCGGTGCTGTACGACTGCGGCTTCGGCGCGAGGTCCATGCGCTTTCTCGTGCCCGCCAGCGTCTCGGTTCGCGGTGCGCGATGCGCATCGCCGAGCCGTGCGTTGGCACGGTCGTGGGCCGGCGCGGCATGCGTATGCGCCGCGAGTTTCACGGGCGGCGCGTGCGACGGTTGGCGGTGTTTCGCGGCGGCGCGGGACGCTGCCCGCGGCGCGGCTTCCGGTTCGACCGCGAGCTTGACGGGCGGCGCTGCAGCAGCGGATGGCGCCGGTGGCGCGAGCGGAGTGGCCGGTGCGATCATCGGCGCCGGCCCGGGGGCGGCCGATGTTCCGGACACGCCGGACGCACCGGTTGCGCGGGACGTCGCGGCCACGATCGCGTTGCGGTATTTCCCGACGGCGGTTGCGATCACGCCGGAGAGGTCGTGCGTCACGCTCGCATGGCGGAGCGCCGTGTCCCGCTCGGCATACGCGAAGATGCCGAAGATCGTGGCAAACGCGACGAAGCTGAGTGCGGCGTTCTTGCCGGGACCCCAGGAGGGTTTCGACTGGCGGGCCGGCGGGTCGCCCGGCCGTTCTGCGCGAGCCATTCAATGCTCCTCGATTCGATACGCTGCGGTGAATGACATTGTCGGAGCGGGTTCAGGCGGCGTTCACCATCGCAATTGCGTGGTGAGTACGCCCGTTTCGACGATCGCGAACTGCGTGGCGCCCTGATAGGTCCCTTCGACCCGGTAGCTCGCCTCGGGCACGCTGAACAGGCAGCGCGATCCCGATGCGTTGAATTCGACGAGCACGCGGCCGTGTCGCCTCAGGCGCACCTGTACGTTGGCAAGCGGTTGCCCGGTCCGGGCCGACGCGAACGACACGCCGAGGTTGTACGGACGGCCGTCGGGGGGCAGCGGCGCCGTACCGTCGATTTGTGCATCGCCGCAGATATACGAAATGACGTAGCGGCCTGAGCCGGAACCGGACGCGGGTGTCTGGGCCGTGGCATTCAGGCAGAGCGCGGATATGACGACGCTCAGGAAAGGGCGAGCATGTTGTCGAAACGAGGAAGACATTGCAACCTCCCGTCCGGAATCAATGGCAGCGCATTCATTCCGGGTCTCCGAGTCAAGTTTGCCGACGTTCTTTTTGCGACACGCTATTGATACACGATGGATTTTGAATCAACAACCGCGTGTGGCTTGAATGGAACGGCGGCGAAAGATATTATCTAAACAGGATTGCGACGGATTTGTACGCCCCGCTTACCGCTGAAGAAAGTCGATATTGCCAGATATGAATATTGCTTTCGGTACGTATGATCGAGCACGCATTGAATCAAGTCGGAGGTATCGAAATTCGTACCGAAAAATAACGACTGATAAAAGAAAGTTTTGCGCCTGTGTTCAAGGCGAATCGATGAATTTTAGACACAGATTACGCGATTTTAAATGGGGCGCGACGTCTTTTTTGATATTCGTTTCGTTACATGCAAATAGAAACTTTTTATTTGTTCTGTAACAGGGTATTTCTGATATTAAAATAAGAAGAGATATTGGGGGTCGATGCGACGAGATTAAAAGATGCGATTTTTAATCGCAAACGTTTGCATTTTATTTGATATCGATTCCAGGCCTGAAAAGTGATTTCGAGGGTTGCGGCGGGATTGCCGATTGCTGCGGGAAAGGAGGGCGCGTTCGATATGAAGCGGCGCGACCCACAGGCACGCGGACGCTGCATTGCCCGGGATCGCATCCGCACCCGCGCCGTTGACGCGCACGGCGCGGACGCGAATGTCAGCGGCTGCCGCCCGCGCTTCGCCGCGCGATGCGCATCGCCGGCGCGGCCGCTTGCTCGGCAGCGCTCGCGCCTTCGGCCGCCGTGCGCGGCCGGTTCATGATGTAGGTCCACAGCTGCTCGGCCGCGAGCCCGCGCTTGCGCGCGGATCGATACAGGCGGATTTCGAGTTCGTTGATCCAGTCCCCGGAGCCCGCGCACACGAGCGTGCCCTCCGCGAGTTCCTTCTCGACGCAGCTTTCGGGCAGCCAGCCGATCCCGTGCCCGGCCACGACCATGCCCTTCAATGCCTCGGACATATGCGTCTCGAAGCATCGGTGGAGTACGTACGGCTCGGTCGCATTCAGCAGCAGCATCTCGACGATGTTCCCGAGAAACGCGCCCGACGAATACGCGAGCAGCGGCAGCGGGGCATCGGGCGTGCCCGGCAGCTGGAACACGGGCTTGCCGCGCGCGTCGGGCGTCGACACCGGCAGGATCCGCTCGACGCCGAGGCTGACGAACGGGAAGTGGTTCGGGTCGAGCACGATCGGCAACTGCGGATGGTGATAGCCGAGCAGCAGGTCGCATTCGCCTTCGACGAGCTGCTGCACGCCTTCCGGCACGTTCACCGCGTTCACGCGCGCGGTCACGTGGCCGACCTCGCCGTTGAGCTGCTTGAGCCATTCGGGAAACAGCGTGAAGACGAGCGTATGCGCGACGGCAAAACGCACGACCTGGTCGCTGGCCGCGAACTGGTCGTAGCCGTTCACGAGATTGCGCGCCGCATACATGCTGCGCAGGATGTCCGCGGCGAGCCCGCGGAACATCTGTCCGGCCGGCGTCAGCGTGATCGGGTTGATGCTCCGGTCGACCAGCTTCGCGTCCATCCAGGTTTCGAGTGCGGCGATTCGTCTGCTGAATGCAGACTGCGTCAGGTGCCGGTTACGCGCGGCACGGGAAAAGCTCTTGGTATCCGCAAGGCTCAGGAAATCTTCCAGCCACTTTGCTTCCATTTCGATCTTCGCTTTTTATAGTCGGGCGCCGGGAGGGCGGCGGCGGCGCCGCTTCGCTGCAACAATTTTCTAGCGTACCGCGCCTCGCGCCGGTCGTCCCGATGTTTTTTTTCGATGGGTGTCAGTCGAAATATGCATGGGCATTGTCGGCGGGATTACGGCTGCATAGCGTTGAGGTGCCGGACCCGGCTAACCGGTTAGTTCATCGCGTCGAACTGCCGGTGCCGCCGCAGACGGTACTTCCCCAGGGCCTGGCCGCGCGGTGCGCGTGCCGGCCCGCCTTCCCGCCCTTCGGTTCCGGCGGCCGGCGCTCCGGCGGCCGGCGCTGCGGCGCTCCGGGCGGGCCGTCTTTTTGTGCAGTGCAGATTGCGCATTCATGACGCGCGGGAGAACTATGTTCGGCAGACGCGGTGCAGCATCGGGTCGTGCGCGATCGCGGCGCATCGATGCCGCCATCGGCGTCGCGCGCTGCACCGTAATGGTGCGGCAGGCCGCGCGGGCATGCCCGGCGCGGCGCAAAAGGGGGGATATCGCAAGGCACGGTCCTTGCAGAGTAGTCATTACGCCGGTCCGGCATGCGCAATGCCGGGGAAAACGATCGATGGAGAAAAGATCGATGAAGCCATTCGATGAAATGCTGCAATCCGGCGACATGGTAAGGGCGCCTTACGCGCGCCTGAAGCAATGGCTCGACACGCAGAATCCCGCGAGCCTCGCCCAGAAAGCCCACGACGCGGAGGGCGTGTTCCGCAAGACGGGCATCACGTTCGCCGTCTACGGCGACGCGGAGGCCGCCGAGCGGCTGATTCCGTTCGATATCGTCCCGCGCATCATCTCGGGTTCGGAATGGAGCCGGCTGTCGCTCGGCATCGAGCAGCGCGTGATGGCGCTCAACGCGTTCCTCGACGACATCTACCACCGCCAGGAGATCGTGCGCGCGGGCATCGTGCCGAAGCACCTGATCGCGCACAACGAAGCGTTCATTCCGGAGATGATCGACTTCCGGCCGCCCGGCAACGTTTACACGCACATCATCGGCGTCGACATCGTGCGCACCGGCGAGAACGAGTTCTATGTGCTCGAGGACAACGCGCGCACGCCGTCCGGCGTGTCGTACATGCTGGAAAACCGCGAGACGATGATGCAGCTCTTCCCCGAGCTGTTCCAGCAGGTGAAGGTGCGCCCGGTCGAGACCTATCCGCAGATGCTGCGCCAGTCGCTCGCGGCCGTGTGCCCGCCGGGCGGCAACGCCGACAACCCGACCATCGCCGTGCTGACGCCCGGCATCCACAATTCCGCGTACTACGAACATTCGTTCCTCGCCGACCAGATGGGCGTGCACCTCGTCGAGGGCAGCGATCTGCAGGTGATCGACGGCCGCGTCGCGATGCGCACGACCGAAGGCTTCCAGCCGATCGACGTGCTGTACCGGCGCGTCGACGACGCGTTCCTCGATCCGCTCACGTTCCGCCCCGATTCGGTGCTCGGCGTCGCGGGGATCATGGACGTGTACCGCGCGGGCAACATCACGATCGCGAACGCGCCCGGCACCGGCATCGCCGACGACAAGGCGATCTACTCGTACATGCCGGAGATCGTCGAGTTCTACACGGGCCGCAAGGCGCTGCTGGAGAACGTGCCGACCTGGCGCTGCGGCGATGCGGACAGCCTGAAATACGTGCTCGAGCATCTGGACGAACTGGTCGTGAAGGAAGTGCACGGCTCGGGCGGCTACGGGATGCTCGTCGGGCCGTGCGCGTCGAAGGCCGAGATCGAGGCGTTTTCCGCGAAGCTGCGCGCGCGGCCCGCGAACTACATCGCGCAACCGACGCTGGCGTTGTCCACGACGCCGATCCTGACCGAAGCCGGCCTCGCGCCGCGCCACGTCGACCTGCGCCCGTTCGTGCTGGTGTCGGACCGGATCCGCATCACGCCGGGCGGGCTCACGCGCGTCGCGCTGAAGGAGGGCTCGCTCGTCGTCAACTCGAGCCAGGGCGGCGGCACCAAGGACACCTGGGTGCTGGCCGACTGAGCCGGACACGACCGCGCGCGCCGGAGCCGGCGCGCCAACCGAACGAAGACGGAGTGGACACGAGATGCTTCTGGGACGTACTGCAAGCGGTCTCTACTGGATGTACCGCTATATCGAGCGCGCGGAGAACATCGCGCGCATCGTCGATGCCGGGCTGCGGATGGCGCTCACGCGCACGTCCGATGCGCCGGCCGAATGGTCGTCGGTGCTCGTCAGCTCGGGCGCCGACGACGGCTACCGGCAGAAATACGATGCGTATGCGGCCGATACCGTGACCGACTATCTGCTGCGCGACCGCGACAACCCGTCGAGCGTGCTGTCGTGCATCGAGGCCGCGCGCTCGAACGCGCGGATGGTGCGCACGGCGCTCACGCGCGAGGCGTGGGAGAGCGTGAACGGCGCGTGGCTCGCGCTGCGCCGCGCATTCGAGCGGCCGGTGCCGGAGAGCGAGCTGCCGGCGGTGCTCGACGCGGTGAAGCGCGAAACCGCGCTGATCCTCGGCAGCTTCTACAGCACGATGCTGCGCAACGAGATCTTCGATTTCGCGCAGATCGGCGCGTTCGTCGAGCGCGCGGACAACACCGCGCGCATCATCGACGTGAAGTACCACCTGCTGCTGCCGTCGGTGTCGCACGTGGGCACGATCCTCGACAACTACCAGTGGGAAACGATCCTGCGCTGCGTGGCCGCGCACCGTTCGTACCGCTGGGTGTACGACGTGCAGTACAAGCCGATGAACATCGCCGACTACCTGATCCTGAACGGCCGCATGCCGCGTTCGCTGCGTTATTGCTACGGGCGCGTCGTGTCGAGCCTGAACCTGCTCGCGAAGGATTACGGCGTGACACACCCATGTCACGACACGGCCGCGAAGATCCTGCAGATGCTGTCCGATACCTCGGTCGAGCGGATTTTCAAGAGCGGCCTGCACGAGTTCCTGACCGACTTCATCGGCCGCAACAACAGCCTCGGGCTCGAAATCGCCCAGGCCTACAACTTCGACTGAGGCTTGCCATGCGACTCGCCATCCGACACATTTCGCGTTATCAGTTCGACGATCAAGCCACCCATGCGCTGCAACGGCTGCGGCTGCGCCCGCAGTCCGGGCCCGGGCAGACGGTGCGCGCGTGGCAGGTCACGATCGACGGCGTCGAGCCGACGCTGTCGTACGCCGACGGGCTCGGCAACCGGATCGACCTCGTGCGTCACGACCGCGGCGCGAAGGCCGAGATCGTCGTCGTCGCGGCCGGCGTCGTCGAGACGCAAGACCGCGCGGGCATTCTCGGCAATCCCGAAGGTTATGCGCCGCCGTGGATCTTCGAGCGCGAGACCGCGCTCACGAAGGCGGGCGACACCGTGCGCGCGCTCGCGCAGGCGCTGCCGATCGAGCCGTACGGCCTCGACGCATTGCACTGGCTGATGACGGAAGTGCACGGCCGCATCGCGTACGCGCCGAACCTGGCCGCCGACGCGCCCGTCGATGCGGAAACCGCGCTGCAAAGCGGCGAGGGCACGAGCCGCGACCATGCGCACGCGTTCATCGCGGCCGCGCGCGCGCTGAAGATTCCCGCCCGCTATATCTCGGGCTACGTGCTCGCCGACAGCGCGATGCAGCGCATCGCCGACGCGAAGCAGAACGCGGGCGACGACGAAGACGAGGAAGCGCTCGCGTTGCAGAGCGGCGAGGGCATGCAGCAGGCGCTCGGCGCGTCGCATGCTGCGCAGTCGCAATCGCAGGGCCAGTCGCAGGGCCAGTCGCAGGCGGCGCTCGGCGCGCAGCCGCAAGCCGCCGCGCTGATGCAGCAGCCGGCCGGCCATGCATGGGCCGAGGCCTATGTCGAAGGGCTCGGCTGGGTCGGGTTCGATCCGTTCATGAACCGCTGCCCGGACGAGCGCTACGTGCGCATCGCGGTCGGCCTCGACTATCGCGACGCGCAGCCGGTGACGGGGCTCGGCGCGACGGCTGTCGGCGTCGAGATCAGCGTCGTGCAGACGCCCGAACTCGTCTGACCGGACGCGCGCTTTCGCCGAATCCGCCATGCCGGGCCGCCGCGTCGACAGCGACGCGGCGCGCGCGGCCGATCCAACCCGAATCGAGCTCCCATGTCCATCCACGTCGCGCTGCATCACACCACCCGCTACCGTTACGACCGGCTCGTCAACCTCGGCCCGCAGGTCGTGCGGCTGCGGCCCGCGCCGCACTGCCGGACGCCGATCCTCGCGTATTCGATGACGGTCGAGCCCGCGCAGCACTTCATCAACTGGCAGCAGGACCCGTTCTCGAACTATCTCGCGCGGCTCGTGTTTCCGGAGCGCACCGAGTACTTCGAGATCACGATCGATCTCGTCGCCGAGATGTCGGTGTACAACCCGTTCGACTTCTTCCTGGAAGCGAGCGCGGAGCTATATCCGTTCGACTATGACGACGCGCTGAAGACCGAGCTCGCGCCGTATCTCGTATGCGATCCGCAGACGAGTGCGTCGCCGCTGTTCCGCGCGTATGTCGACGGCGTCGACCGCACGCCGGCCGGCACCGTGAACTTCCTCGTCGCGCTGAACCAGCAGCTTCAGCACGACATCGGCTACCTCGTGCGGATGGAGCCGGGCGTACAGACGCCCGAACAGACGCTGAAACTCGCATCCGGCTCGTGCCGCGACAGCGCGTGGCTGCTCGTGCAGCTTTGCCGGCATCTCGGCATCGCCGCGCGCTTCGTGTCGGGCTACCTGATCCAGCTCACGCCCGACGTGAAATCGCTCGACGGCCCGAGCGGCACGTCGGTCGACTTCACCGACCTGCACGCGTGGTGCGAGGTCTACCTGCCGGGCGCCGGCTGGATCGGCTTCGATCCGACGTCGGGCCTGCTTGCCGGCGAAGGGCATATCCCGCTCGCGTGCACGCCGCAGCCGACCAGCGCGGCGCCGGTCGAAGGGCTGATCGACGAATGCGAGGTGTCGTTCGAGCACGAGATGGCCGTGACGCGCGTGTACGAATCGCCGCGCGTGACGAAGCCGTATACGGAATCGCAGTGGGATGCCGTGCGCACGCTCGGCACGCAGGTCGACGGCGCGCTGGCGGCCGGCGACGTGCGGCTCACGCAGGGCGGCGAGCCGACCTTCGTGTCGATCGACGATCGCGACGGCGCCGAATGGAACACCGATGCGCTCGGCCCGACCAAGCGCGGCTATGCGACCGAGCTCGTGCAGCGGCTGCGCGCCGAATACGGCGACGGCGGCTTCCTGCATTTCGGGCAGGGCAAGTGGTATCCGGGCGAGCAACTGCCGCGCTGGGCGCTGTCGATCTTCTGGCGCGCGGACGGCCAGCCGGTATGGCACGATCCGTCGCTGTTCGCCGACGAGCGCGAGCCGTCCGCGTACACGACCGACGACGCGAAACGCTTCATCGACGCGCTGGCCGCGCGGCTGAACCTGACCGACGAATTCATCCGCCCCGGCTACGAGGACGTCTGGTATTACCTGTGGCGCGAACGCCGGCTGCCCGTCAACGTCGATCCGTTCGACTCGCGCCTCGACGACGAGCTCGAACGCGCGCGGCTGCGCAAGGTGTTCGAGCAGCAGCTCGACAGCGTGGTCGGCTACGTGCTGCCGGTCAAGCGTACGGACGACGAGCGGGGCCGCCATCGGCCGGGCCTCGACGGGCCGCGCTGGCAGACGGGCCCGTGGTTCTTCCGCGACGAGCGGATGTACCTCGTGCCCGGCGATTCGCCGATGGGCTATCGGCTGCCGCTCGATTCGCTGCCGTGGGCCGCCCGCGCCGACCATCCGTACCTGGTCGAGCGCGATCCGTTCGCGCCGCGCGCCGCGCTGCCGGAAGCCGCCGCCATCCGCACGCGCTACGCGGGCCCGGCCGACGCGCCGCGCTACCTGTCCGGCGTGCATCGCGAAGCGTCCGCGCAGACCGTGATGCAATGGCGCGGCGACGACACGGCCAGCGGGCGGCATGCCGCGCATGCGCACACCGCGCTGTGCGTCGAAGTGCGCAAAGGCATCCTGTACCTGTTCATGCCGCCGCTCGCCGCGCTCGAGGATTATCTCGAACTGCTCGGCGCGATCGAGCTGACCGCGCACGCGCTCGGCGTGAAGCTCGTGCTCGAAGGTTATCCGCCGCCGCGCGACGCACGGCTGAAGCTGCTGCAGGTGACGCCCGATCCCGGCGTGATCGAGGTGAACATCCATCCGGCCGCGAGCTTCGACGAGCTCGTCGATCACACCGAATTCCTGTACGACGCCGCATGGCAGTCGCGGCTCAGCAGCGAGAAGTTCATGGTCGACGGCCGTCACGTCGGCACGGGCGGCGGCAACCACTTCGTGCTCGGCGGCGCGACGCCGGCCGACAGCCCGTTCCTGCGCCGCCCGGACCTGCTTGCGAGCCTGATCTCGTACTGGCACAACCATCCGTCGCTGTCGTACCTGTTCTCCGGGCTTTTCATCGGGCCGACGAGCCAGGCGCCGCGCGTCGACGAGGCGCGCAACGACCAGCTCTACGAACTCGACATCGCGTTCGCCGAGATCCAGCGCAACAAGCTGCTCTACGGGCAGGACATGCCGCCGTGGCTCGTCGACCGCGTGCTGCGCAACCTGCTGATCGACGTGACGGGCAATACGCACCGCAGCGAGTTCTGCATCGACAAGCTGTATTCGCCCGATTCGTCGACCGGCCGCCTCGGCCTGCTCGAACTGCGTGCGTTCGAGATGCCGCCGCATGCGCGGATGAGCATCGTGCAGCAATTGCTGCTGCGCGCGCTGGTCGCGCGCTTCTGGGCCGCGCCGTACACGACGCCGCTTACGCGCTGGGGCACCGCGCTGCACGATCGTTTCATGCTGCCCGCATTCCTTCAGATGGATTTCGACGACGTGCTGGCCGAACTGCGCGACGCCGGTTTCGCGTTCGATCCGGCATGGTTCGCGCCGCACTTCGAATTCCGCTTCCCGCTGTTCGGCCAGATCGCGGTGAACGGGATGCAGCTGTCGCTGCGCGGCGCGCTGGAGCCGTGGCACGTGATGGGCGAGGAGGGCGCGCCCGGCGGCACGGTGCGCTACGTCGATTCGTCGGTCGAACGGCTCGAAGTGCGCGTGACAGGGCTGAACGACAACCGGCACGTCGTGACGGTCAACGGCCGCGCGCTGCCGCTGCAGCCGACCGGCACCGTCGGCGAATACGTCGCGGGCGTGCGCTACAAGGCGTGGGCGCCGCCGTCGGCGCTGCATCCGACCATCGGCGTGCATGCACCGCTCACGTTCGACATCGTCGATACGTGGCTGCAGCGCTCGCTCGGCGGCTGTCGTTATCACGTCGCGCATCCGGGCGGGCGCAACTACGCGACGTTCCCCGTCAATGCGTACGAGGCCGAGAGCCGCCGGCTCGCGCGCTTCGTCGAGATGGGGCACACGCCGGGGCGGATGAGCGTGTCGGCTGCCGCGCCGAGCCGCGAATTCCCGTTCACGCTCGACCTGCGGCGGCCGTGACCGGCCGATGACGGGGCGGACGACGATGCGCGGTTCGCGATTTCCCGGCGCGCCGGCCGATCGCGGCCCCGCCGGAATGCTAGGATGCGGGCAGATTGCGGCCGCGCGCCGCGGCCCGCCGCCGGTGCGGCGGCGTGCATGCGCGGCCGCGCCCTGACGACGAAACGACACCGTGCAGCCCATTTACTCCGACCATCTCGCCGACCCCGACGCGATGCCCACGCTATTCGATACCGGCGCGCAGCCGGACGCCGCCGAACTGGCCGCCGCGCTTGCGGCGCCGGCGGCCGCCGGCCGTTACGACGAACTGCGCGGCAGCGCGGCCGGCCTGAACGCGCCTGCGCTCGCGCCCGCATGGCGCAGTTTCTTCACATCGATCGGCAGCGACGGCGTGGCCGACCTCGATCGCCGTGCCGACGCGCTGCACCGGCGCATGCGCGAGAACGGCCTGTTCTACCAGCTGCACGAGCAGCGCGCCGGCGACGGCGCGGCCGGCCCGTGGTCGCTCGACCTGCTGCCGCTGATCGTCACGCCCGAGGACTGGGTCGCGATCGAGCGCGGCGTGCTGCAGCGCGTGCGGCTGCTCAACGCGACGATGGCCGACCTGTACGGGCCGCAGACGATCCTCCAGCGCGGGCTGCTGCCGCCCGCGCTCGTGACCGGCCATCCGGGCTACCTGCGCGCGATGCGCGGTGCGCGCGTGCCGGGCGATACATGGCTGCACGTCGTCGCGTTCGATCTCGCGCGCGGCCCGGACGGGCAATGGCGGATCGTCGCGCAGCACACGCAGGGCGCGGCCGGGCTCGGCTATCTGCTCGAAAACCGGCTGATCGTGTCGCGGCTCTTTCCGCGCGGGTTTCGCGGGCTGCGCGTGCAGCGGCTCGCGTCCGCGTACCGCGCGCTGCTGCAGAGCATGCAGGCGCTCAGCCCGGCCGCCAGGAATTCGCGGATCGTGCTGCTGACGCCGGGGCCGCACAGCGCGACGTATTTCGAGCATGCGTATCTCGCGCGCTATCTCGGCCTCACGCTCGTCGAAGGCGGCGACCTGACCGCGCGCGACAACCGCGTATTCCTGAAGACGCTGCGCGGGCTCGAACCCGTGCACGGCATCCTGCGGCGCGTCGACGACGCGTGGCTCGATCCGCTCGAACTGCGGCCCGATTCGATGCTCGGCGTGCCGGGGCTGCTGCAGGCCGTGCGCGCGGGCAACGTGCTGCTCGCGAACGCGCCGGGCTCGGGTTTCCTCGAGTCGCCAGCCATGCTCGGCTTCATGCCGCGTCTCGCGGAAGGCCTGCTCGGCGAAACGCTGACGCTGCCGGCCGTGCATTCGTGGTGGTGCGGCGAGGCGGCCGCGTGCGACGACGCGCTGCCGCAGCTCGCGCGCGGCATCGTGAAGGCGTCGTATCCGGCCGACGTGCAGGCGGGCGGCCCGTTCGACCCGGTGATCGGCGCGCGGCTCACGCAGGCGCAGCTTGCCGACTGGCGCGCGCGGATACTCGCGCGGCCCGAACACTACACGGTGCAGGCCGACCTGCCGCTGTCGCAGGCGCCGACCTGGCCGGGGCACGGCACGCCCGACGGCAACGGCGGCGCGCGCATCGTGCCGAAGCCGCTGCTGCTGCGCGTGTTCGCGCTCGCCGACGGCGCGCAGCGCTGGCGGCTCCTGCCGGGCGGGCTGTCGCGGGTCGGCACGCGCGACACGCTGTTCAACGCGCCGATGCCGCACGGCGGCAGCACCGTCGATACGTGGGTGATGACCGAAGGCATCGTCGATTCGACGACGCTGCTGCAAACGTCCCTCGGCCCGGACGACCTCGTCGAGCGGCCGCGCGCGATCGCGAGCCGCGCGGCCGAGAACCTGTTCTGGCTCGGCCGCTACACCGAGCGCGCGACCAACCTGATGCGCCTCGCGCGCGCCGCGCTCGAACGGCTGCGCGGCGAGGACGACGTCGACAGCCCCGCGCACCTGGAACTGCTCGACACGCTGTGCCGCGACACGGGCCTGATCGCGGCCGACGCGCCGAACGCCGTCGATGCGCCGCGCGCGTTCCTGCACGCGCTCGCGACGTCGCTGACGCGCGGCGCGGATCGCACGTCGGGAATCGCGTCATGCCTGTTCGGGATGCGCGGCGCCGCCGCCGCGATTCGCGAACGGCTGTCGAGCGATCAGTGGCGGTTGATCGACGACGCGACGCAACTGTTCGCGGACAGCGCCGACCATCCGGAAGCCGACGAGCAGATCGGCAACGAGGCGCTGCAGCTGCTGGAGCGCCTCGGCCTGCTGCTCGGCGCGATCACGGGCGCGCAGACCGACCACATGACGCGCGACGACGGCTGGCGGCTGCTGTCGATCGGCCGGCAGATCGACCGGCTGGACTTTCTGTGCAGCGTGCTGAAGTTCGCGTTCGACGAAGGCGCCGTGTACCGGCAGGACGGCTTCGAGCTCGTGCTGGAGCTGTTCGACAGCACGATCACGTTCCGCTCGCGGTTCCAGCGCGGCTTCGACGTCGCGCCGCTGCTGTCGCTCGTCGTGCTCGATACCGACAACCCGCGCTCGCTCGGCTGGGTCGTGCAGGCGCTGCGCGGCCGGCTGGCGAAGGTCGAGCGCAGCGAAGGCTATGCACTGTCCGAGCTGGCCGAGACGATTCCGGACGTGCCCGCGTGGTCGCTGCACGAGCTGTGCGAAACCGCCGACGGCGGCCGGCACGACAAGCTGCTCGGCATGCTCGACGCGACGGCGAAGGCGGTCTGGGAGCTGTCGAACCGGATCGGCGAGCGTTATTTCAGCCACGTGCGCGAGGCGGGCAGGACGCTATGGTGACGACGAAAGGCACGACGAAAACGCCGCCCGGTTCCGGAAACGGACGACAGGCAGCGGCGCCGGCCGCGCCTGCTGCACCCGCCGCCATTGCGCCCGGCCGATTGCTGCGCGTCACGCACGATACCGAATACCGGTACGCGGCGCGCGTCGAATCGGCGCAGCACCAGGCGCGCCTGCAACCGCTCGCGACGCCGCGCCAGCAGGTGCTGTCGTTCTCGCTCGACATCAACCCCGCGCCGGAATCGATCTGCACGGAGATCGACGCGTTCGGCAACGCGCGCGCATCGTTCGCGCTGAACCAGCCGCACGACGCGCTGCTCGTGCGCAGCCGCAGCACGGTGCGCGTGACGCCGCCCGTGTGGTCGCTCGGTGCGCGCGGCGAGCCGCCGCCCGCGATCGCTCGTCCCGACGGAAAGCAGGCGACCGCATGGGAAGCCGTGCGCGACCGCTTGCGGTTCCGCGCGGGGCAGCCTTACGACGCGGCGAGCGAATTCGTGTTTGCTTCGCCGCACGTCGCGTGCGACGTCGAACTCGCCGCGTATGCGGCCGCGAGCTTCACGCCGCAGCGGCCGCTCGTGCAGGCCGCATGGGACCTGATGCGGCGCGTGCACGCCGATTTTGCATACACGCCGAACAGCACCGACATCACGACGTCGGCACTCGATGCGCTGCGGCTGCGCAAGGGCGTCTGCCAGGATTTCGCGCACGTGATGATTGGCGCGCTGCGCTCGCTCGGGCTGGCCGCGCGTTACGTGAGCGGTTATCTGCTCACGCAGCCGCCGCCCGGGCAGCCGCGGCTGATCGGCGCCGACGCGTCGCATGCGTGGGTCGAGGTGTATGACCCGGCGTGGCCCGAGGACAACGGCTGGCTGCAGCTCGATCCGACCAACGACCGCGCGCCGGGCGACGACTACGTGATGCTGTCGATCGGCCGCGACTATGCGGACGTGACGCCGCTGCGCGGCGTGATTCGCGGCGGCGGCGCGGATCAGGAGCTGAAGGTCGGCGTGACGGTCGAGCCGCTCGACACGCCGTAATGTCGAGCGGCGCGGCCCGCCCGGGCGATTCGCCGTTTAAGTCTTCGTTAATTCTGCACGCCTAGCATGGTCGTGCCGGCGAACGGATCGAGCTTCGGTCCGGCACCGGCGGCACGCGCGGGTGCGTCGACGTCACGGCGCCGCGCCGTCGCGCCTCGCCATTCCCCAGTAACGGCGACAGATCATGATCAAGAACTTCGACTACACGATCGGCAGCGAGACGATTGCGCTCTGCGCGAGCTTCGGCGCGGGGCCGGCGTTGCGCCGCGTGCTCGTGAGCCTCGCGGATTCGATGGAGACGCTGGTGGTGCTCGACGCGCGCGGCCTGTCGGGCCTGTTGAAGGTGGCGACCGAAGAGCCGGAAGGGCTGCTCGACGACGCGATCCGCAAGGTCGGCGACGAACAGCTCGTCGAGCGGGCGATCAGCGGCAGGACCATCGTCGAAACCGTACTTTGATCGGGCGGCGCGGCGCGTGCCGGCACGCATGGCCGCACGCGCCGCGTTGCGTGTGTCGTGTTGATTAATCGGCGAACCGGTCTGTTGCCGCGAGCAGCGCCTGCAGGATCCCCGGCTCGTTGTATGCGTGCCCGGCGCCGGGCACGATCTCGAACGTCGCGTCCGGCCACGCCTTCGACAGATCCCATGCGGTGCGCGCAGGCGTCGCGATGTCGTAGCGGCCTTGCACGATCACGCCCGGGATGCCGGCGAGGCGATGCGCGTCGCGCAGCAACTGGCCTTCTTCGACGAAGCCCTTGTTGACGAAGTAGTGGTTTTCGATCCGCGCGAACGCGAGCGCGTAGTGGCCGTCCGCGAAGTGCGCGGCGAGCGCGGGATCGGGCAGCAGCGTGATCGTGCGGCCTTCCCAGATGCTCCATGCGCGCGCGGCTTCGAGTTTCGCGGCTTCGTCGCCGCCGGTCAGCCGGCGATGGTAGGCGGCCATCAGGTCGCCGCGCTCGGCCTCCGGAATCGGTGCAAGGAACGCTTCCCACAGGTCGGGGAACAGCCACGACGCGCCTTCCTGGTAGTACCACAGCAATTCCGCGCGCCGCATCGTGAAGATGCCGCGTACGATCAGCGCGCTCACGCGTTCGGGATGCGTTTCCGCGTACGCGAGCGACAGTGCGCTGCCCCACGAGCCGCCGAATACGAGCCATTGCTCGGCGCCGACCATCTCGCGCAGGCGTTCGATGTCGGCGACCAGATGCCACGTCGTGTTGTTCTCGAGGCTCGCATGCGGCGTCGAGCGCCCGCAGCCGCGCTGGTCGAACAGCAGGATGTCGTAGCGCTCCGGGTCGAACAGGCGGCGATGGTCGGGGCTGCAGCCCGCGCCGGGGCCGCCGTGCAGGAACACGGCGGGCTTGCCGGCCGGGTTGCCGCAGCGTTCCCAGTAAATGAGATGGCCGTCGCCGGTGTCGAGGTGGCCGTGGGCGTAGGGTTCGATCGGTGGGTACACAGACAGGCTCCGGGTGAGGGTCGACAGGAGGCGGACGAGGCGCGGGCCGGTGTGCGGGCGGGGCACGGCACGGTGGATATTGCGGCGCCGCAAAAAAACTCGTTGCGTGGGCATCGGACCGGCCGCCGCCGGACAAGGCTTGTCATTATGCCCATTCGCCGCCGCGGACGTCGGCTCGCCACGGTGTGCGCCGTCGCCGGTGTCCGCCCCGGGATTTTTGAAGTAATTTCATTCCGATATTTTTCATACAAAATCCCGGCGGCATATCGGTGCCGCCGAATCGGGGCACCGGCCTATCTCCTGCTCCTTTACCGTGCCAACGGGAACCAGCCGATGAACCATCGCGTCACGCAGTTGACCGGGTTGCGCGCCGTCGCGGTGACGATGGTTGTCGTCGGCCATGCCGAGCACATGCTGCCGGGCGGCTACACGGGCTGGTTCGCGCCGTTGCGGCTGATCGCCGACGGCCGGCTCGGCGTGCTGATCTTCTTCGTCCTCAGCGGCTTCCTGATCACCAACGTGCTGCGCGCCGAGTTCGCGCGCACGGGCGGCATCGCGCTGACGTCGTTCTACGTGCGCCGCGCGCTGCGGATCTGGCCGGCCTGCTATGTCTATCTCGCGGCGGTCGCGATCGTGGCCTTCGCCGGCTGGTTCGACGTCGATCGCCGGCAGTGGCTGTATGCCGCGCTGCACCTGTGGAATTACTCGGCGTGGTTCGGGCTGACCGGCGACAACGCGCTGCATCCGGACGGCGCGTGGTATCTCGGCCATTTCTGGTCGCTCGCGCTCGAGGAGCAGTTCTACTGGTTCTGGCCGCTGCTGTTCGTGTACGGCGCCCGCCGCGGCGGCACGCGCTGGCTGGCCGCGCTGATCCTGATCGTGCCGCTGGTGCGCACCGTCACGTATATCGCTGCGCCGGCGCTGCGCGGGCAGCTCGCGATGATGCTCCACACGGGCGTCGATTCGATCCTGATCGGCTGCTATGCGGCGCTCAACCGCGAACGGCTCGAAGCGTGGATCCGCTCATGGCGCGGCGAGACTCGGATCGTGACGGCGATTGTCTTTATCGTGCTGCTCGGCATGCCGCTCGCCGAGCATCGGCTCGGCGGCTTCTGGAATGCGACGTACGGTGTGACGCTCGAAGCCGCGCTGATCGCGATCGTGATCGTCGTGCTGAATTTCCGCAGCGAGTTCTGGTGTGCGCGCTGGCTGCGCGCGAGGCCGGTCGTGTTCGTCGGCACGATCTCGTTCAGCCTTTATCTGTGGCAGCAGCCGTTCGCGAACCCGGCCCTGCCGGTCGCGCATGCGTTTCCGCTTGGCATCGTGTGGGCGCTGCTGGCCGCGACGGCCAGTTATTTTCTCGTCGAAAAGCCGTTCCTGCGGCTGAAGGATCGGTATACGGCGCGCGAGGCGCGGCGCGTGCGTGATGACGCGTTGCTGAGGCCGGTGGCGACGGACGCGATCCGGGCGAAGGTGGTGGAGTAGGCGGGTGGGGCGGCGATTCGCCTCGGCGTTACTTGAAGCGCTTCATCGAGGCGGGGGAGTACCAGAAGTCGCGGAACATATCGATTCCGTACGACTTGCCGTCGTATTTGACGATCGTGCGCACGGTACGTTTCCCGGTGGCTGAGTCTTTGTCGTCGTCGCTTTCCATATTGGTGACGTGCGCCGTAATCGATAGATCCGCGAAACCATTGTGCGATGTCTTTTCGACGGCAATAGTCATCCGTGCGGACTCGCTACGCAGGTCGCGGGTATCGGGGGCGCACACGGGGCCGGTGACAGCGACCCAGCCGTTGAGATTGGTACCGAATACGGGGCGGATGCGGGCGCCGTCGTGAATCCAGAGCGTCAGTTCGTTCTCGGGGTAGGCGTCTGCACAACTCGGCCCGCGCGCACTGCTCTTGAACACGACCCCGAACGCACGCACGTTGGGCGACAGCCTGTACGGCGCCGTGTCGATCCGATAGCTGTTCTCGTCGATCTCCGTTACCGCATCCTCTTTGACCACCGATCGATCGGCCGCCACGACCTTGCCGCCCTCGACCAGCGCGACGACCTGCAGCTTGGCGCTGTCGTCCGGGTTCTTGCTTTTCGGAAGCGAATCGAACGCCACGGCCGCGATCGTCGTGCCCGGCGCGTTCGGCATGACTTTGCACGCCGACGCGACGACGAGCCGGTTCGTGTCGCGCGTGGCGATGCGTGCGCTGGCGATGCCGGCCCAGCGGGCGACGGCCGTGACGGTATCGTCGCCGCAAGGCTGGCTGTCGGCGGCGTGGGCGGTGGGCGCGGCGGCGAGCGCCAGCAACGGAACGAAGCGACGGATTTTCATGGTCTCGATGGAAAAACGGGTTCTTCGCAGATTTCCTGGGAGCGCGGGGTAGGGAGTCGGTTTTCGGCCTCTACGGCCGCTCGACCAAAGCCGGAAAGGGGCGATCGAGCGTCAGCAGTACGCCTGTGACGTGACGCACAGTATGCCGCGAGCGCTACGCACCCGCCCGATCGCTGTTCGCTGCCGGGCGGAGATGCCCGCCGGTCACCTGAAACAGGCCTACACTCGTCCATGCCCCGCGTTGCATGAATACTGCCGCCACATCAGATCGACGGGCGCGGGCGGACATGTTCGTTCCTCATGGCGCCGCTCATTCGCGGCGAAGGAGAAGCCATGGAAGAGATCCCAAAAACCACGGCCTTGTTCATCGCAGGCTTTGGTCCGATTGTGATTGAAGCCCAGGCAAGCCGCGATCTCTACAGCCGGGCCTTCGGTATCCCCTTCAAGGAAGAGAGAGGCGGCTACCTCCATACGGAGAGTCTGAAAGGCGCAAACACTTTCGCCTTGTGGCCGCTCTCTCAGGCCGCTCAGTCGTGCTTCGGCACGGATTCGTGGCCTCATGACGTACCTATCCCACAAGCCTGGATTGAGTTTGATGTCGACAACGTCGAAGTGGCTACGGCAGAACTTGAATCACGAGGGTTTCGGATGCTGGTCAGGAACCGGAATGAGCCGTGGGGCCAGACCGTCAGTCGCTTCATCGGGCCGGAAGGATTGCTGGTAGGGATCACCTTTACGCCATCGATGCGGGAAGAGAAATGATGGTGGCCACAGTGGCAGTCCTGCGTGGCGATGACTGAAGACGGCGGCGGCCAACGACCAGATCCGGACGGCGGCGACCGATGCGAACACGACGTGGATCGCGCGTGCCGATGCCGGTTCGATCGGCTCGACGGCGACGGCAACCGGCAAGAACGCGGTGGCGGTCGGCCAAGGCTCGGTTGCGGATCGCGACAATTCGTTCTCGGTCGGCGCGACGGGCGACGAACGGCAGGTCACGAACGTGGCGGCCGGCACGGCGCCGACCGACGCGGTGAACGTGCAGCAGCTGAACGACAACCTCAATGCCGCGTCGACGCAGGCGAAGGGCTACACCGACCAGCGGATCGGACAGGTGTACAACTCGTTCAACGACCTGAAGAAGGACATGTACGGCGGCGTGGCGTCGGCGATGGCGGTGGCCGGTTTGCCGCAGCCGACGGGGGCCGGGCGCTCGATGGTGTCGGCGGCGACGTCGAACTATCACGGGCAGCAAGGCTTCGCGGCCGGATATTCGTACGTGACGGAGAGCAATCGCTGGGTCGTCAAGGCGTCGGTGACGGGCAATACGCGCTCGGACTTCGGTGCGGTGGTGGGCGCCGGCTATCAGTTCTGATGCGGCGCGACGGACGTTGAACGTCGGGTGTCGGGCATGCGGACGATGCCCGACACCGCGGGCAACGTCGATGACTGAAGGGCCCCGGGCGAGCGATGGCGACCCCGGGGCCTCGTCATTTGCCGGGATCGGATGCGCGCCGGTCGAAGGCCACCGCCGGCTGCACGCCGCCGGCGCCCCACGCCTGCGCCGGCCGCGCGACGTGCAGCGTGTCGAGCAACTGCCCCATCCCGGCGAACACGCGGTACGCGCTCGCCACTTCCGCGTACTGGCCGCTGATGTAATCGATGCGCGCGCTGTAATACTCGTTCTCCGCGTTGAGCAGGTCGAGCAGCGAACGTTGACCGATGCCGAACTGCAACAGGTACGCTTCGCGCGTCGACGCGCTGGAATCGACGTACTGCTTGAGCACGACCAACCGGTCGCGTGCGGTGACGTACGCGTTGTAGGCGTGCGATTCGCCTTCCGCGATCTCCAGGCGCGTGCGGTTGCGGTCTTCCTCGGCCTCCCGGATCTGCGCATGCGCTTCGCCGATATGCGCCTTGTCGGCGCCGCCCTGAAACAGGTTGTAGCGCAACCGCAGCATCACGCGGCGGTCGTTCGTCGGACCGAGCACGCCGTCGCGGTCATGGCTCGCGCTCAGCTCCAGATCGATGCGCGGCCAGAGTGCGGCCTTCGCCGCGTCGTAGTGCGCATTGGCCTGCGCGACGTCCGCCTCGGCCGCCGCGAGGGACGGGTGGTTCGCCAGCGCCGTATCCAGCGCGAATCGTTCCGTCGGCGGCAGCGCGGCTTCCGGCGCGACCGGCTTGACGAGCCCGTTCGGCGGCACGCCCACCAGCCGCGCGTAGGCCACTTCGGCGTCTTTCAGGTTGCTTTGCTCGGAGCGCAAGTTGTCCTGCGCGAGCGCCAGCCGGCTTTCCGCCTGGTAAAGGTCGGCGCGCCGGCCGACGCCGCGGTCGCTGCGCAGCTTGATCTGATCGTGGATCCGGCGGTGGGATTCCAGGTTGTCGGTGGCGGCGGCGACCGTTTCCTGGCGACGCAGGACTTCCAGGTACGCGCCCACCACGCGTAGCGCCACGTCCTCCGAGGTTGACGCGACGCGATTCGCGGACGAGTCGATGCGTGCCCGTTGCCGCGCCACTTCGCTCCTGACCGCGAAACCGTCGAACAGCATTTGCGACAACGTCACGCTGGCCGTCCGGTGCGTGAACGTCGTGCGGTTCAGGCCGAGCAGACGCGTTTCGACATCGTCGCGCTGCTCCTTGCCGATCGCCGCGTCGACGTCCACACGGGGCAGGTAGCCGGCTCGCGCCTGTTTCAGGCCTTGATCCGCCGCTTCCCTGTTGTATGTCGTGGCAAGGACCTCGGGGTTGGTCCGGATCGCCTGCTCGACCGCTTCCTGCAGGCTTTGCGCGGCGGCGGGCGCGGCGGTGCCCGCGAGCGCTGACGCGAATGCGAGCACGGCAAGCAGAGGGCAGTTCTTGTTCATCGACTGTTTCCTGTCGCCCGACGGTTGTATGCAGCCAGCCTTGGGCACGATCAAACATTGCGCGATGTCGGCGATCATGCGACCGGCCATCGCGACAGATACATCATACACACTGCCGCGAACGACGATCCGGAAGAGAGTGCGTCCGTCGGACGTCGGTCACGGGGTATTCCGAACGGCTCAAACCTCCTGAACGTGCGGCAGCGGCGGCGGCACGTAAGTGACCACGGTGCCGCTGCCCTGATCGTGCGAGAGCTGGAAGCTGCCGCCCGACAGATTGCCTTGAAGCGCGACCTGCGCGGTGTGGGCGCCGTCGCTGACCGTGAGCGTGCCGCCCGTTCCCGTGTCGTTGGCCGTGAAGCTCAGCGTCGTGTGGTCGCCGAACAGCACGTCGGTCAGGTCGAGCGAGTCGCCGGCGCCGAAGCCGCTGACCGTGCCGGTGAAACCGGCGGACTGATCCAGCTTGAGCGTGCCCGCGGCGCCATCGGCGAACGTCGTGTTTTCCGCGGACGCGCCGCCGAACTCGAGCGTTGCGCTGCCGCTGATCGTCGCGCTGCCGGCGCCCGTCACGTCGCCGTGGATCGTCAGGTTGCCGTTGTTGGCCCACAGGTTGCCCGTGTTGTTCACCGCGCTTTCGATCACGAGGCCGCCGCTGCCCGTCGCCTCGAGCGTGCCGGCGTTGGCGACCGCGTGCGTGCCCGTGTCGATCACGAGCGCGTTGGCGCCGTCGGCGACGATCGTTCCTTCGTTGACGAGCGTCAGCTGGCCGGCGCCGAGCTGGCCGGCACCCGTGATCGTGTTGTCGACGTTCACGAGCGTGGCATCCGGCGTGCTGCCGAACACGACGTTGTGGCCGTCGTCGGACAGCGTCACGTGCCCGCCGCCTTCCAGCGTCGCGCTCTTCGGGAGAATCTCGAAGCGGGTGATGTCGCCGGTCGAACCGAGTGCGATCGTGCCCGTGTTCTCCACGGTCCCGCCGATCGGCAGCATCGCGCCGTCGCTCACCGTCATGGTGCCGGCGTTCTGTACGACCGGTTCCTGGTCGAACACGAAGTTGTCGCCGGTGAGGTCAGCCGAATGCACGCCCGTTACCGTGATGGTGGCGCCGTCGCCCAGCGTGATCACCGCATTGCCGTTCGCGTCGTCTGCCAGATGCGCCTGGACGTCGCTGAAGCTTGCGATGCCCGTGAAGCCCACGAGATCGATCTTGTCGGCGGCGAGGTCGAACGTGTGCAGCGTGTCGTTGCCGATCGGCTGCGAGAAGACGAACAGGTCGTGGCCGGCGGACCCCGTCAGTTGGTCGTCGCCCGACCATGCGAAGATCGGCGCGTTGGCCGCGTACGCTTCGACGTTGTCCGCGATCGTGGCGGCCGCATGGCTGCCGTCCGCGGCCGTCCAGGTTTCGGTCACCGTGAGCACGGTGGCGCCGGTGAAGGATGCGGCCGGCGTGATGGTGAGCGCGCCGAGGTCGCCTGTCGGCACCAGCCATGCGCCGTTACCGAGGTCGGTGCCGGCGTTCAGCGTCCAGCCGGACGGGATGCCGGCGATCGTCACCGCGAGGTCGGGCGCGTGGCCGGACGGATCGGCGAGCGCCAGGTTGATCGCCGAGCCGGCGACCCCGGCGGGCGCCGCATGCGTGGACGAGAGCGAGTTGCCCGCCGTGTCCCATTCCGTCACGGTGACGGAGTCCTTGTTGAGATTGAGGCTCTGTTGCGAGTAGGTCCAGATTCCGGCGGATTGCTGCGTCGCGGTGTAATCGGCGCTGGTCGTGTTGTCGTGGATCAGGACTTTCCAGACATCGGACGTGTCGGTGTTGGCCGTCACCGTGTGGCCAGCGAATTGCCAAGACAGCGTCGACGGGGCGGCGGTGTCGAGCGTGAAGCTGAAGCTCGTGGCATTCGAGATGTTGCCCGCGACATCGATCTCGCGAACCTGGACGTTGTTCACGCCTTGGACGGCGCTGAAGCTCGTGTTCCAGTGCGCGCCGTTGTCGACGCTGTATTGAACCGCGGCGCCGGTTTCGGTGCCAGTGACGTTCAGCGTGCCGATGTTGGTGATGTGGTCGGTGGCGCTACTGCCGGAATCGGTGGTCAGCGCAACGCCGGGCGCGGCAGCCGAGGTATCGAGCGTGAAACTGAACGACGTGGCCGACGACGTGTTGCCCGCGATGTCGATCTGTCGAACCTGCACATTGTTCACGCCTTCGAGGGCACCGAAACTCGTACTCCAATGCGCACCGTTATCGATGCTGTACTGAACGGTTGCGCCGGTTTCGATGCCTGAGAGATTCAACGTACCAATGTTGGTGATGTGGTCAGTGGCGCTGCTGCCGGAGTCGGTGGTCAGAGCGACACCAGGCGCGGCGGCCGAGGTATCGAGCGTGAAACTGAACGACGTGGCCGACGACG